>CAYNVA010000117.1:0-9124 GCA_964400575.1 uncultured Thermodesulfobacteriota bacterium
GAATCTGCCTGACGGTTTCAAAACCATCCATGCCGGGCATGAGCAGGTCCATAAAAATAAGCGAAAAATTCCGCGCCTTTACTTTTGCAAGAGCTTCTCTGCCGTTCTCCGCCTGCTCGCACTGGCATGCGGAGCCCGCGGCTGCAGCCGCAATAAGCTCACGGTTGAAGGGATTATCGTCGACAACGAGAATCGTTTTCTTACCGGAATGCACGGCCATACCTTTTCCTGACGGAACAATTGGGTAAACAAAAAAAACAATGCGATATTCCTGATACTTGACAGCATTATAATATGCTTATTGCATACAGGCAACACAAAGTATCATGCTGCACAGGGGGGGGATCAGTCAAGGGCTGGGAAAGCAGCGACACGAGCGTGCCTGCCAGATAAAATACATCAAAAAACCAGGGTAGAGCACGTATCTACTATAGCCATTACCCGTGCTGTGTGTTGGACACATAACTGTGTCATTCCGGCTTGTCCGGCATCATTTTTCCGCACAATAAAAGGGATTCCGGGCAAGCCGGAATGACAGGAAAAAAATTATGCCGCTCTATATCTTCAACCGTGCTTTTGTTGTGCGGCTGCAAAAAATGTTACATACTCTAGAGCGCACGACCCTGCTGAAGAGCGTGGGGGGCCTTTCAAAACTGGGCAGGATTTCAGAGGATGAAGGATCGCACCATAGGCTGCCGTCAGCCTCCGTCAAAAGGAATCATAATGGCTACCGTATCGCCGTCCTTGAGCGGAGTCGCCAGGTCAACGGTTGTACGGAATGCCGTGCCGTTTACCAGTATGAGAAACGGCACTATCTCGCCGGTGAGCTGATCGCGTATCTGACGGTTAAATGCCGCGCCGAAACGCCGTGAAAGCTCGGCAAGAAGCCCGTCAAGACTGGACGGCTGCTGCAGCTCAATTTCAAGCTCGCGGGAGCCCAGAACATCCCTGATATTTGCAAACGACTGCAGCAGTATTTTCATTGCATGTGGCCGTCTCTCTGCATGATTGCCGACAGGCCTTCACATTTGCTTTTGTATCAACCCCACCCGGCCTCCCCTGTCGGGGAAGAGTTTTTTCAGCGTCCGCATTTCTTTGCCCCTCCTGGTCAGGAGGGGTTAGGGGAGGTTGTTAAACCCCTCATTCAAAATGCGACAATCTACCAGCATGCTTTCAGCGATATCCCGAGTGGCGCTGCCAGCTGCAACCGCATGCAGCCTGCAGGGCGGCAGCACCATCAGGCCGGTCGCCCGCGCCCCGGCGATCAATAAATACCCCTCGCTCAACAGGAACGCTGAAACGCGGGTCATTCATCAACGGGCTCTGCCATATTGTATTCATGAATCTTTCGATACAGGGTCTGGCGGCCGACGCCCAGAACGCGCGCGGCTTTTGCCTTGTTCCAGGCGGTCTTTTCAAGAGCCATTCGTACGGCCTCTTCGGTACAGTGCGTCAAGGGTTCCTTTTTTACCGGCACTCTCTCCACGGGCACAGGCGCGACCAGTTCCGAGGGCAGATCTGCAACGTTTATTTCCGTGCCGCCGCAGACAACAAAGGCATGCTCCAGGGCATGCTCAAGCTCCCGGATATTGCCCGGCCAGCGATATGACAGAAATATCTTGTAGACATCCTCGGCGATATGCAGAATATTTTTATGAAACTGGCCGATGAAGCCCCCCCTGAAGTGCTCAACCAGCAGCGGTATATCATCCCTGCGTTCACGCAGGGGGGGCAGCTTCACCTCAACCACCTTGAGCCGGTAATAGAGATCCTTGCGGAATCCGCCCTGCTCCACCTTGGCCATCAAATCCTGATGGGTTGCGGTGATAACGCGCACGTTCACCTTGACGGGCCGGGAGTCGCCGACCCGCTCGAACTCTTTCTGCTGCAGGAACCTGAGCAGCTTCACCTGCACGTTGGGACTTAAGTCTCCGATCTCGTCAAGGAAAACAATTCCCCCGTCAGCCATTTCGAAACGCCCGACCTTATCCTTAATAGCGCCGGTAAAGGCGCCTTTCACATGTCCGAACAGCTCGCTTTCAAGAAGATTTTCTGAAAGGGCCGAGCAGTTTATTTTAATCAGCGGTTTGGCGCTGCGCGGGCCGATGGCATGCAGAGCATCGGCGACAAGCTCCTTGCCGGTGCCGCTCTCTCCGGTTACCAGCACCGTGGTTTCCGTTTCGGCCAGCGCCTCAAGCAGATCATATATTTCCTGCATCCGTTTGCTCTTGCCGATCATGGCGCGAAAGCTGCGCCGCTCCTGTCCGCCTTCAAGATCGATAGCGCGCGTTATATCGCGCAGCACAAGCACTGCTCCCGGAACAATGCTGCTGGGGTCGACAAGCGGCGAACTGCTGAGCAGGACCGTCTGCGGCCTGCCGTCAGGGCATAGCCATTCGGCCGGATATTCTTTGATCATTGCCCCGGTTTGCAGCGTCTTTCCAGCCACGTCGGCCAGAAAGGGTTTCTGCGACTGGCTGGCCACATCGGTCAGGTTCCTGCCGATAATGTCTCCGGGGGGTCGCTGTAAAAAATTTTCAACGGCGTCGTTGGCGGTGAGTATCCTCAAATTGGAGTCTATGGCCAGAATGGCCTCATAGACGCACTTGAATGTCGCTTCAAGGGTGCGGCGGTATGTTTCTCGCGACTCAACCGTATGCTTATGGCGAAGAGACTGGTCGGCTATGCGCAGCAGCATCGTCCTGGTGACCGGCCTGGGCACATAATCGAAAGCGCCCATGCGAACCGCTTCTCCCGCAGTCTCAATATCCATCTTCCCCGCAATGATGACAACCTGCGTCGGAAGCTCGCGTTTTTTCACCTCCCGCAGAACATCGATTCCAGTCCGGGGGCCACAGGATATATCTGCGAAGACCACGTCAAAGGCGCGCCTTGACAGTGCCTCCATGGCGCCGTCATAGTCACCGGCCGTCACAACTTCATAGCCCGCCTCAACCAGGACGGATTCAAATATGTCCTGGGGCTTCAGCTCATCATCAATGACTAGAATTCTTCCCTGCATAGCCCTCTCCCCGGCATTCAACTCGATATGTTTCGCGGCAGGTGCTGCTCCTGCTTGATTGTTATACCTGTGCGGCAACTGTCAGCAAATTGCCGTCGGCCAGAAAACTGCACTTAACAAAAGGCGCCCTCAGATCAAAGGGCCTGTCTGCTATCTCCGGAAGCCCGAGGTGAAACGCACATTCTGCAGGAAGAACCCTTTTCATCACGCGGCCTGATATAGTATTCAAAAGCTCGCAGGCGACATCCTGAATCAGCGCCTCAGACAGCTCACCATCGGAAATGCTGTACAGATTCTTTGAAATTTCAACCGCCGTGCTCCTGGGCATGGCCAGGCGCAGCAGGCCCGGCCTGGGCTCAAGCACCTGCAGCGATGCCATGACGGCATCACGGCCAATGTCCTCGGACACGCCGTTCAGATCAGTATCAATGACCATAAAAACCATATTCTCAATGCTCTCCTCCACCGCAGCTTTAATGGCCAGGCTCAGGTTGATCTCATGCTGCTCCATCTGTGGCCTCCTGTTTTTTGAACAAAGCACCTATCGATGCAATAAGCGCGGGCGGCGTTATGGGCTTGCTGAGCACAGCATAGGCCCCCTCGGCAACCAGCTCAACGTCGGATGCGGGGTTGCTGGCGCTTGAGATGACGACCACCGGTATATCGCATGTTCTGGGGCTCGATTTGATTCGCTTCAGCATATTTCTGCCGTCCAGCACCGGCATATTCAGGTCGGCAAGGATAAAATCCACTGACATTTCCCGCAGCAGATCAAGGGCCTCCCTGCCATTGCCTGCTTCATGAAAATCAGCCCCCTGGCATCCCGCTATTTCGAGACAGCGCCTGATGAACATACGGGCTGTGCTGGAATCATCAACGATCAAAATTTTCTGCATTGCCTGCTCCTCCTACAAGGGCTTTCGTTTTTTGAAATTCCTCATCCACGCGAAGCATAATGGCGGGCACCTGATCCTTGCGTATGCCCAGCAGCTCCTTATACCCGTTTTCAAGCTGATAGCACATGGAATCGCATCCCGTGCCGCTCCCCTTCATCATGGCTATGATATCTCCCAGATGCACGGTGTAAATTATCCGGCGGTACTGCTCATCGGCTGCCTGCGGATGATGATGATGGCGGATGATCTCGGGAAAAGGCGAAGGCAGGTTCCACATCTTGGCCATTGCGGCGCCGATAATGCAGTGATTTGTGCCCAGTTTCTCCTCCTCGGCCGCAAGATAGTCGGGCAGCATGCCCCTGTCGATTTCCATAATAAGCTCATCGGTGGAGCCCTTTAAAAACTCCGACAGCACCGGCTTGCCTATATCGTGCAGAATGCCGCCGGTAAAGGCCTCATCTGCATTCACCTCCATGGGGCTCATCATCGCAACGACTCGTGCCGCCAGAGCCGTCAGCAGGTTGTGCTCCCAGAGTTTCCCCTGCTCGGCCCTGTACCCTTCAAGCGGGTTGAGCATGAGCCCGTCGGTGCAGTAATCAAGCGCAATGCCCAGCATGACCCTGTCGCCGATGGCTGCCATCGCAGCGGCTACGGTTGTAATGGGCTCCGTGCGGGAAAGAGCAGTCGCATTCACAATCGTCAGCACGCGGGCTGTCAGTGCGGCATCCGTTTCAATGATGCGTGCAAGATTCTCCAGAGACTGCCCGCGGCCGCACAGTATTGCCATAATCTGCTGGGCCGTGTGCGACAGGGGCTGCACCTTCCTTATTCTGCTGATGATCTCATCCTTAAGCGGCATAGCGGCACCCGATCATGGAGAGTACGTCTTTTATCCCTCAATCCCTATTCGTTAGTCGTTGTTCGTTGGTTGTTTGTTGTTTGAAACCATAAACGACCAACCATCAACGACAAACGATTTTGAACCCTCAATCCCTGAATTATCACGACCATCCAACGCTGTTCATGGTACATATCTTTTAATCACAGCCATTAAATCCTGAAGCGGCACCGGCTTTGCCATGAAATGAGTGGCGCCCTGTTCGAGCAGATGCGCGATTTCCCGTGCCCTGATTGCACCCGAAACGATAAGGATGGGCAGTGTGCTAAACTGCCTGTTTTCGCGAATAAGCTTGATCAGGTCCCTGCCTTCCATCTCAGGCATCGCCATATCTGATATGAGAAATGCAATGTCGTCATTTGCCTGCAGCACCTCCCAGGCCATGCGCCCGTTTACGGCTCTGATGGCGCTGTGGCCCATCGACTCTACGGCCGCGCTGAACATGTCCAGCAGTGCCCTGTCATCCTCGGCAATCAGTATCTTTGCCATAGCGCTTCCTTTAAGGGTTCAAAATTGTTTGTCGTTGATGGTTGATTGTTTATGGTTTTATACGAACAACAACCAACAATAAACAAAAAACGACCAACGAGACAGAGGTCCAAATTGTTTATTGTTAATGGTTGATTGTTTATGGTTTTATTCGAACAACGAACAACAACCAACGACAAACAATTTTGAACCCTCGCTACCTGAGTAGTTACAGTTCCCAGCTCCCGCGCCCTGCAGACGTTATAACGACTCTGCCGGTATCAACATCGGCCGCGATGCTTCTGCTTATATGCCCGCCGACATCCTCGGCCTGCACGCCCATGCCGTGCAGCCAGAGTATTTTTTTGAGCGCCAGCACATTTCGTTTGCCGATATTGAATGTATTGTTGGGGTCCAGCACCTGAGCGCCGCCGGTCATTTTCACAAGAAAACTTTTTTCATTTTGAAGGCGCGATATGCGCTTCATTGCCTCAAGAAGGGCAGAAAAACCCGTGTCTGCAAAATAGCCCGGCTTTGCCAGCGCCTTGGCCCGGTCGATGGATGATTCCGGAAGAGCCACATGCACCATGCCCACAGACCTCGTCCTTGGCTCAAGCAAAACAACCGCCACACACGAACCAAGCGCAAGGGTTTTGATCACATCGCCGGATGTATTTGATACGCCAAAATCTCCTACTCCAAGTATTATGTTCGACATAGATTGCTTCTGCTTAACTGTATGGCTCTTTTCCCAAGTCAGTGGGCGTGTTTTCGCATTGTATATCTCTGGCGGCAGACGGGTGAGAATCTTTAAACGACGATACTCTTCATCACGCAGCCGATATGATCGAGTGTGCAGGACACACGTCGTCGTGCTCAATCCTTAAACAAACGCAGAGGCTGCTGTATGCCCATTGTTCCGATAGAGAGTCCCGGAGCTGGCCAGCTGATTCTCGCAGGGGAACCTCTCCCCATTGAAAATCCGTCATTCCCGCGCAGGCGGGCAAAAACGACCTGTAGCACAACAGCCTTACGACAAAGCCTCAGTTTTACTGTTCGCACTTGCTTTTAACTTCGCATAGCCATCCAGAGCTTCTTCAAGCTGCTGCGGACTTATCACGCCCATCTCAACAAGTATTTCGCCTATCTTCGGACGCTTAGACATTTGAATGGCAAGAATAAAATCAACCTGCTCCCGGGTAAGATAGCCGAGTGCTATAGCGATATCGCAAAATTTTAAATTCGTATCAACCTGGCGGTTCAGTATGTTAAACATGTGCTTCATTTCAAGAAGGCGGTGTTCAAGGGCTATCTTCCCGATCGCCATTTGCTTCTCCAGCTGGCGGTCAAGGGCCTGGACGATATGCTCAGGAGTGGCCAGCCCCTCCCTAACCAGAAACGTTCCGAAATGGATCATATATCCCTCCTTGCAACAAGAGTTTGCACCGCACCCCTTAACGCAGCTCGAATCAACACCCTGCGCGATGCCGTTTAAAATTGCTGAAGCTGAAACTGCGGAGGTCTTGAAAAACCCCGCCACGTCATTCTGGGCGCAGCAAAGAAGCTCTATCTAGTGCCTGAATGAAAAGTCGTTTTTTTTTTGGGTTAAGCCCGGAAAACATTGTTGGGTTTCGCACCTCAACCCAACCTGCGCAATGTGCACTATTTTAGTAGAGACAGGTTTCAAACCCTGTCTCTGCAATCAAAAGGGCGAACCCAACAAATGTATGATTCAGGGTTTTCGTTCAGCCACTATCAATATTGTTTTCTAAAGTCCGGAAAAACAGAGATCCTTCATCCCGCCGTGGCGGGATTCAGGATGACACTTTTTCAACAGCCCCGCTGCCCCCTGCAGGCATGAAAGCCTTTTATATATAACTCAATACTGTTTGAGCAATTTTGTCAAGTGGAACAAGGCTTTCAGCCCCGCCCCGGTCATAGGCGCACTTGGGCATGCCGAACACAATGCAGCTCTGCTCATCCTGCGCCATGGTGCGGGCTCCGGCCCTGCGCATTTCAAGCATGCCCTCGGCTCCGTCATGGCCCATGCCGGTCAGCATGACGCCGACTGCATTGGCCCCGACTTGCTCGGCTACCGACTGCATCATGACGTCAACCGATGGACAATGGCCGTTGACCTTCTCTCCGGCAAGGCAATCAGCATAGTAAAAGCCTCCCGAGCGCCTCACTTTAAGGTGATAATCGCCAGGGGCGATAAGGATTCTTCCGGGCATTATCCGGTCGCCGCTTTCGGCTTCCTTCACCTCCATGAGGCACAGCATATTCAGGCGCTCGGCAAACGCCCTGGTAAACCCCGCCGGCATGTGCTGAACAATAACAACGCCCGGAGCTATGGCGGGAAAACGTTCGATAACAAGCCGGATGGCTTCGGTGCCTCCGGTGGAAGCGCCGATGGCGATCACCTTATCGGTTGACTCGGCAAGGGATTTTGTCATGCCGATGATCTGCGGCCTGTCCTCCGGCCGCCTGTTTTTCCAGTGGGAGACATTGGCCGTTGATGCAATCTTGACCTTGGTCCGCAGCTCCATCATCATATCGCTCAGGCTCTGGGCAACATTGGCAGAGGGTTTCGGCACGACATCAACGGCGCCGGCCTCAAGGGCTTCAATGGTGATCCGCTTGCCTTTCTGCGTCAGCGCGCTGACCATGATAACCGGCAGCGGGTACTGCGGCATGAGGCGCCTCAAAAATTCAACGCCGTCCATCCTGGGCATTTCCACGTCAAGGGTGAGCACGTCGGGCCGGTGCTTGACAATCATGTCGCGGGCGACATAGGGATCGGAGGCCGCGCCCACAACCTCGATCCCGGGATCCTGCGCAAGCCCCTGAGAAAGAATGCTGCGCACAAGCGCCGAGTCATCAACTACAAGAACGCGGATTTTTCTTTTAACCATGACCATCCCGTCAATCGCAGCTCTCCGGTACTGCCGGTAAGCCTCTGACACTCATATTACAGTTCACGCCTGCGGTAAACCGCGGGCATGATATATTCAAACAGGTCCTGCTCCCTGCCCAGTGATTCCGAATGCCCTATAAAAAAATACCCTCCGGGCGCAAGGCAGTCATGAAATTTTTTGATAAGCCCGGCGCGCGTCGTCTGGTCGAAATAGATCATTACATTGCGGCAGAAAATGACGTGGAACAGCTTTTTAAAGGGAAATCTCTCATTCATCAGATTAAAGCGGCGAAAGGTCACTTCTTTTTTAATCGCAGCCGGCACCTCCCACGTGCCATCCTGTTTTTTTTTGAGATACTGCCGTGCATACACGGGAGCGTTTCTAACGTTTTCATCAGGATAAACCGCTGCCACAGCCTTATTGAGCGCTTTTGTCGATATATCGGTGGCAAGCAGGCCGGCTTCCCACAGATGGTACTCGCCGCGAAAGTACTCCATCATTTCGATGAGAAGCGTATATGCCTCTTCGCCGGAAGCGCACCCGGCGCACCACAGCCTGATATCACGGCTCTGCTGCTGCTGCAGTCGGAGCTTTAGTTCCGGCAATACAGTCTTGCTGAAATAAGTGAAATGTGCGGCTTCGCGGTAAAAAAAGGTGTGGTTGGTTGAAATCTGGTTGATGAGCGCGTCAAGGGCTGCTCCGCTTTTGTCCTCAAGAAGATAATCGTAAAACTGCTTAAACGAAGCAAAGCCCTGCAGTCTGAGCGTCTTCTGCAGGCGTCCCACGACAAGAGATCGCTTGGCCTCTGTCAGGTTGATGCCGAACCGCTCATAAACAAGAGTGCGGATCAGCTGGAATTCGTCATCAGAGAGCTTCATCAGCCTGAAGCCGAAATCCTCAGGCATGCTGGTGACGGGCGCCT
>CAYNVA010000118.1:0-2893 GCA_964400575.1 uncultured Thermodesulfobacteriota bacterium
TTCTTTTCGCAGTACGCGATGATGGATGCGATGTCTTCGGCGGTCTTGATCTTGCCGATTTCCAGATCAAGCTTGGCATCTTTCACCCACATCTTGGGAAAGGTCTGCCACAGCTTCAGATAAATGTCCTTTGCCTTTGGCGTCACGTTCAGGAACAGCTGCAGCCAGGCAAGAAAGTCGACAGCGAAAAAGCCGAGGAAGGAACCCGGGCCCTGCTCCTCAAAGGTACGCTTCTGTTTTTTCAGGATATAGGCCACCGGCTCCTGATTGCCCATTTCAAGGTCGATAAACTTTCTTTCGACTTCGGGCAGGGGCAGGTCAGGGTTGGCCGCGCGGGTGCGCAGAATGATCTGGCAGGCGCAGGCAGCGCCGTCGCGGCAGCGGCCGGAGGGCAGATCGACAAGAACCTCTTCCTTAAGGCCGGCCTTCTTGGCCTTTTCGATCAGCTCCCAGATATACACATAGGTAAGGTACACTTCCTGGCGATAATAATCATGGCGGCAGTAGGTGCAGTCTGCCGGGCCATAGGCCGGATTGGCGCACCACTGCACATGTCCTACATGCTCGGTTGCGGTATTGCGGCGGGTAATGTAGAGCGCGGGCACGCCGATGAAGCAGTCTTCGACAATGCGGCCCAGGGTGGGCAAATCTTTTACTTCCTTGAGGCCAAACTTTGCCATGGCGCCATCAAAGGACATGTCGGCCAGGGCTGCCCATACATTGCCGTAATACTTCAGGCCGTCCTTCTCTCCCAAGGCGGGCTTGAAGGTACGCCAGATGTAGTAGACATGTCCGAACAGCGACTTGAGTGCCTCTACCGTCAGGTCCTTCAGGCTTATTTTCAGGGCCTTGGCATGGGCATCCATAAACGGAAGAAACGGGGAGGGTGCGGATTTTGCAGCTTTGCTTGCCATAACGGAACTCTCCTTCAGTAAATAAGGTTTATAGGGTTACGATGTATGCGCGTTCACATGAAAAAGCCTTTACGGCACAGCGCATTATATAAATCTCTGCTTGACATTGTCAAACAAAAATGAGCTTTAATAGGCTTCCAAACGATTAAATTCGGGGTATGTATGCCGACGCCGCCACCTGTTTTTTTGCCCCTGCACATGCACCAGGCCATGATAGAGCATGCCCTGCGGGAGCTGCCCGACGAATGCTGCGGCGTTCTGCTGGGGCGAGACGGCGCCATGCAGCGCGCTGTTGCCATGCGCAATACCGAGCCCGCCCCCGACCGCTATATCATGGATCCCGAGCAGCAGATCGCCCTGTTCACCGAAATGGAGCGCACGGGTGAACAGCTGCTGGGCATCTATCACTCGCACCCCAAAAGCTCTGCCATGCCCTCGGGCTCAGACCTGCAGCTTGCCTTTCACCCTGAAGCCGTGTACGTGATCGTTTCACTTGAAGGCAAAACTCCGGATGTACGGGGCTTCAGGCTAACAAAAAACGGGTTTGAAGAAGTTGCGCTGCGCATTTCCTAAAGCTTTGCGGAGAGAAACGGCCGCAGCAGGGGCTGGGGCCTTACCCTGATATGCTGCACTAAATCTCAGCCCTGCCCGGTGATAACAATTCCCTTTTCTTTCACGAAAGCGCCGAATTTCCGGTCAACCTGCTGAATGTGCATGATCAGCCAGTTGCCGAGAAACGTGTTGATGGCGTCTGCAAGAATCTGGGTAGGGCCATCTTCTTCAAAATCCCGCACCAGGTCAGCCAGCGTGCCCCGCAGCTCCTGGTGCTTCTGCAGGTGCTCTGCAAGCCCGGGGTAGGTATGCGCGGTCATGAGCTTCTCTTCCGTGGCGAAGTGAAAATGCGTATAGTCGATCAGGAAGCCCAGTGTCATGGCGATCTGACGCTGAGCCCCGTGTTCGGCAATGGCAGCCGCTAAAGCATTAAACCGGTCTATCCACGTTTTATGCTGCTCATCGATCAGGGCTATGCCGACAGACAAAGTTTCATTCCATGCCAGTTTTTCCATGAAGTATTCCTCCGCATCGCACAATGTAAGTTTGTTTTTTTATAAAAACAGCCACAGCTGCCCCATGAAGCAAAGAAACCATAAAACAACAAAAAAGAAAAGCATGAATTTTTAGGCTTGCGGCTGCGTGCCCATGACTCGACAGATAGCGGGAGAATGCGCGGTCGCATCCATACCCTGATTTTTCCAGGCACGGGCTTGACCGGGCCGGTAGTTTCAGCTATATTAGTTGCATATGCAACTAAAAGCCATGAACACACTCGACCACCATCTGAGAAATTCCCTGGCGCACCTTATGGGCCGCACCTCGCGGGCCGTTCTCAACAGGGTGCAAAAAAGTTTTACATCAGCCGGGCATCCCGTCACGGTTGAGCAGTGGCTGCTGCTGGTCAACCTGAGAAACCGCGATGGCCAGCTGCACCAGGAGCTCGCCGGCAATACCTTCAAGGATAAAACCACAGTGACGCGGCTGCTGGATGGCCTTGAGAAGAAAGGCCTCGTGGAGCGCGTGGCCGGAGAGGCTGACCGCCGCCAGAAGCGCATCAGCATCACCGGCAAAGGGGCAGAGCTGCTCAAGGCCCTCGGCCCCCTGGCCACTGAAACGCAAAGCCGCGCTTTGCAGGGCATTGATCCGGGAGATCTGGAGATCTGCAGGAATGTTCTTTTAAAAGTGTACGGCAATGTCAACGGACAATAAAAAATCTTTTACATTACTCTATTTTATAACCGGAGGAGAAGGTCATGGCACAGAGCGTCTACGGATGGCAGGGGAAAATACTGCGGGTTAATCTCTCAACAAAAGAGATCCGCGAAGAGCCGCTTTCGCAGGAGCTGCGGCGCGGCTATATCGGCGGCGCCGGCATCAATGCGCGGCTGCTCTATGAAGGCCTTAAAAACAATATCACGGCAGAT
>CAYNVA010000119.1:0-2245 GCA_964400575.1 uncultured Thermodesulfobacteriota bacterium
GAAGCTTGAAATACTGTCCTGCAAGCTCGGCCTCGCTTTTTTTGAACGGCGAGACTGCAACGCCTGCAAAAAACTGCGTCGGCACAAGCTGCTGCGGCCTGCCCATGTACTGGTACTGGAAGCCCTTGTTCATTTCACCGACGAGCTGCAGCACATGCACAGGATCAAGGTCAAACACGGGCCGGGATGTGCCGCCAAAGCCTTCATTGGAGGGGTAATCCCCTGAGAGCACGAGCAGGTTGTGGGACTGGCTGCGCTCAAGGCCGTAGAGCATGCTTTCGATGGCATTGCGGTTTTTATCGCGGCAGGCAAAATGCACCAGGGGCTCCATGCCCGTGCGCTTCAGCTCAGCGCACAGCAGGTCAACGGCAAGGGCCGGGTTGCCGCCCGGATTGTCGGTTATGCCGATAGCGTGGATCTTGCCGGTTTTAAGGGCCTTTTCGGCATTGACGATTATATCTTCCTGCTGGCGCTCAATGGCGCCGCGGCCGGGAATCTGCTCCCAGGTGATGCAGAATGTAGACGGATTGAGGACGGTTTGCCTGAACATGGCCTGTATTCCCCTTTATGAAATGTCGTTTAACCATATAACAGACGAAACGAGGACGGGCAAGAAGCTAATTGGTGTCTGAACAAAAACTCTGAACCATGGATTTGTTGGGTTCGCCCTTTATAGTAGAGACAGGTTTGAAACCTGTCTCTACGTATATCGCTGTCATTCCGGCCCGCCCGGAATCCCTTTTGCTGCAGGAGAAAATGATTCCGGACAAGCCGGAATGACAAGCTTATGCGGCCATCGCACAACACAGGTAATTGGTTATACTGTTTTAAAAAATAATCTTACGTATCGCTTTGTGCGGCATGGATGAGCTGCAGCATGTCGTCAAAAAGCGGGGCTTCAACGGTGAGCTCTTTTTTTGTCACGGGATGCACCACGCTGAGCGATACGGCATGGAGCATGGTGCGGGCAGGGCCCTGCGCCTGTGCCCCGCCATAGAGCCGGTCTCCCAGAATGGGGTGCCCGAGATGGGCCAGCTGCAGCCGCAGCTGATGGGTGCGTCCTGTTTCGGGACGGGCCTCAAGAAGGCTGCAGCCATCATAGGCTGCAAGCATGCGAAACTGTGTGACAGCCTGCTTGCCCGGCCCGCTATCGCTGCAGCGGTAACGGCCATCATGGCGATAAATAAAGGTCTCGAGGCGCTTTTCCGAAAAATCCGGGATACCCGACACGATGGCACGATATACTTTGCGCACCCGGTGATCTTTAAATTGATAGTGAATGCTGCGGTTCACCTTCGGCGACAGGGTAAAAAGCACCACGCCTGAGGTGTCAAGATCAAGGCGCTGGTGCATGCCGAGATAGTCCGCGTCATGGTGTTGTTTCAGGTGGCGCTGCAGCCCGGCAAAGATATTGTTGTAGTTGTCGCACACCACGCCCTGCGTGGGCACGCCCGGCTCCTTGCGGTAAAAAACCAGCCACTCATCGCGGTACAGAATGTTTGCCGGGTCGATCTCATAATAGCGGTCAACACCCCGGCGGCCGGTATACACTATGATACTGTCGCCGGTGCGCACCGTGCGGGACACGATCTGTGTGCGAACGCCGTTGAGCCATACCGCTCCGATGGCGATGAATTTTTTTGCCCGCTCGCGGCTGATGTCCTTGAAAAGCCCGGCCACGGCCTGATCAATGCGCTGCCCGTTCAAGGGCTCTGCCACAGTGCCGCGCAGGGTGGTGACGGGTTGCGACTTATCCGAAAGGACGGATTCTTCGTTATCTGCGGTGCGCCCGGGGATTTTCATGCTGCTTGCTGATTTTTTAACTTTTGGAATGCGCTTTCATCATGAAGACGCTTACAGCTATATCGATGCCACAACTAAAGAGAAGTCATTCTGAAAAGTCAGCAGCGGCGGATGACGAAGAATCGCTATTTAGATTTAAAGAATAAGGGCAAATGGCCATTCGCCCCAACACCAGAACAGAGATCCTTCACTTTGTTCAGGATGACATTTTAAAAAATGGCAAAGTCTCTTTGTACTGTTAAACGTTTTTTTAAGACCGGTCCTGCCCCGGTAAATCCAAAATTTATTATTGCCCGAGTCGGCGCAGTTTTTTGCGCAGCCGTTTGACCGGTTGAAACTTTTTAAGCTTTGCCTCATCCGATGGCCCGCCCGGCTGGGTGCGCCACCGGAAATTGGTCCACATCCACTGCGCAAGATCGCGCCGGATATACTGCTCGATGAC
>CAYNVA010000120.1:0-3409 GCA_964400575.1 uncultured Thermodesulfobacteriota bacterium
ACATACAAATAAAACCTATAAAACTTTTTAAACTTTTGGAGGAGCCATGGCACATAAACTTTTTACATCCATAGCCTGTATCGCCATAGTGGCTTTCTGCTGCACGCTTGCCGCTGCTGCCGAAGTCGATACGAAAAAATTTCCCTTTTATCCTTCGCTTCTCACAACAGACACGGGCAAGCCGGTAACACCGGACAAATTCGAAAAGCCCGAAATCTGCATGGGCTGCCACCCTGAAATTTACGCACAGTGGAAAGGATCCATGCACTCAAACGCCTTTGTCGACCCGGTTTTCCAGGCCCTCTGGAAAATGGGAGAAAAAGAAACCAAGGGTTTCACGAAAAACCTCTGCGGCGGCTGCCACACGGCAATCGGCGTAGTATCGGGCGATCTGACATTTAAAGACGATCAGTTCATCACCAATGAAATCGCCAGGCAGGGCGTTCAGTGCGATGTATGCCATACCATCAAAGACTCTTCTTTTCTAGAGACACCGACCTATGAGCCAAATAATGCCTCCATTATTGTTGCCCCGGGGGATGTCAAGCGCGGCCCGTATAAGGATTCGGTATCGCCCTATCATAAGTCAGAGTATTCCGAGCTGCACACGAAATCCAAATTCTGCGCCAACTGCCACCAGGTGTTTCATCCGGTTTCAAACTTTCACATCGAGCGCACCTATGATGAGTGGAAGTATTCCGTCTATGCGCAAAATGACATTCAGTGCCAGGACTGCCACATGATGCCGGTGGAAAAGTCAATCGAGGCGGCCCGCACCATGAAAAAGCCGGTCAACCCGGGCCAACCCTGCACCATGGGGCCCAAGCGCGAGCGCATGGCAACCCACGAGTTTGTGGGGGCCAATTTCACGGTGCCTGCGCTGCTTGGTGCAAAGGGCCATGCCGACATGGCTGAGAAGCGGCTCAAGAGCGCGGCCGAACTTGACCTGAACGCCCCCAGGATTGCCAAACCCGGCAGCCTTGTCAGCGTCGCCGTGAAGGTGACCAATGTGGGCGCAGGCCACAACCTGCCCACAAGCCTCACCGAAGTGCGGCAGATGTGGATAGACCTGAAAATAACCGATGCCGGCGGCAAGGAAATTTTCCGCAGCGGCGCTCTTGATGAGAAGGGCGACCTCAAGGAAGAGGCCCGCGTTTTCAATGCCTATGCCGTAGATAAAGACGGCAAGCACACGGTAAAGCCCTGGGAGATCGTGCGCTTCGAGTATGTGAAAACCATACCGCCCAAGGGCTCGGCAACCGAAAACTTCAGCTTTCTGGTGCCCGCGGATGCACAGCTGCCGCTGGACGTGAAAGCCGTGCTGCGGTACCGCTCCTATGCGCAGTCGCTGGCAAATCTGCTGCTCGGCAAAGATGCGCCCGTGCTGCCGATTGTCGACATGGTCGAAAAAAGTGTGAAAATAGGTCTTTAGACTGTAGGAGTTTAGGCTGCAGGTCTTCTATAACCAATAGCCTTCAGCCTAACAGTCTACAGCCTAATAGCCTTATATTTTAGCCCTAAAAAAGTTCAACGGGGAGGAAACAATGTCTGTACAGCTCAGAGACGGCATCTACTGGGTCGGCGCCATCGACTGGAATCTGCGCGATTTCCACGGCTACATAACCGGCCGCGGCGCCACCTATAACAGCTATCTTATCATCGACGAAAAGGTCACGCTCATCGATACGGTCAAGGCGCCGTTTTTAGGAGAAATGCTTGATCGCATCCGGCAGATCATCGATCCGTCAAAAATCGACTATCTCATATGCAACCACATTGAGAAAGACCACTCGGGATCCCTTGGCGAGTTTCACCGCCTGTTCCCGAACGTAAAAATATTTGCCACCCAGATGGCAAAGCCCGGCCTGCAGAAATATTTCGGGGACCTGCCCCTTGAGATCGTCAAAACCGGCGACTCGCTCAACCTGGGCCGCCGCAGCCTGCAGTTTATCGAAACCCCCATGGTGCACTGGCCCGACAGCATGTTCTCCTACCTGCCCGGCGACAAAATATTATTTTCAATGGACGGCTTCGGCCAGCACATCAGTACCGCTGGCCGTTTTGACGATGAAGTGGACATGCACGACGTGATGTATGAGGCCCGTAAATATTACGCCAATCTGCTCACTCATCTGTCGCCCCTGATTCAAAACACGCTCAAAAAAGTCACCGAGCTGAAACTTGAAATCGATATGATAGCCCCGAGCCACGGCATTATCTGGCGCAAAGATCCCGGCCGCATCATCAAGGCCTATGACCAGTGGAGCCGCTACGAAGCCGGCAGCAAGGTGACGGTGGTATTTGACACCATGTGGCAGAGCACGGAAAAAATGGCAAAGATCATGACCGAAGTCTTCATGGACAAGGGCATTGAAGTAAAGCTCATGAAACTGCGTGAAAATCACCGCAGCGACGTTATGGCCGAGATGCTGGACTCCAGGGCCGTCTGCATCGGCTCACCAACCATTCACCGCAATCTGTTCCCGACCGTGGCGGACCTGCTCTGTTATATGAAAGGCCTGAAGCCTCAGAAAAAGGTCGCCGCTGCTTTTGGTTCCTACGGCTGGAGCGGCGAGTCCATGCAACTGGTGAGCGATGAGTTGAAGGCAATCGGTCTGGACGTCATTGATCCGGGCGTCCGCGCCCAGTATCTTCCCAATGCCGAAGATACGGCACAGATCGTGGCCCTTGCTGGAAAAATCATCGAAAAGATCAAGTAGGTGCGCGGCACGCCGCGCCCATTGTAAACCAGAAACGGCATTCAACCATGCGAATAACCGCACTCTACGGCAGCCCGAGAAAAGACGGCAACACCGACCTGCTCATGCAGGCATTCCTGGGAGGTGTGCGTGAAACGGGCGCCGAGGCACAGGAACTGTTTCTGCGGGATTTCTCATTCTCGCCCTGCATTGACTGCGGCGGCTGCACTGAAACAGGAGTCTGCGTGCTGCGCGACGGCATGGATGCAATCTATCCGCACCTGATCGCATCCGACACCATTGTGCTCGCTGCGCCGGTCTTTTTTTACGGCCTGAACGCCCTTGCCAAGGCCATGGTCGACCGCGCCCAGTGCTTCTGGGCTCGCAAGTATCTGCTGGGCCGGGGGCTGCGGCATGAGCGGGGCAGCCAGGGCAAGGGCATTCTGCTGTCCGTTGGCGGCTCAAAGGGACAGAAAAATTTCGAAGGCATACGGCTCACGGCAAAGTATTTTTTCGATGCCCTTGACCTGCCTTTCTCGCACCATCTCACCTATGGCGGCATTGACAAAAAAGGCGCGATCCTTGAGCACCCCGCGGCATGCCAGGAGGCAAGAAATCTTGGGCGCGATATTTTAAAAATATAGGGTGGGCTCGGCCCGCCGAAAACAAACTGCACATTTCGAAAGGGAGGCCCTCATGGCAAACCATAT
>CAYNVA010000121.1:0-5535 GCA_964400575.1 uncultured Thermodesulfobacteriota bacterium
GCGCTGCCGTTATGTTTTAATTTGGGAATTGGATTTTCCGGTGTTGCGGAATACAATACATCGAATGGTGCGCGCAGCGCACCCTGCATGTTTGCCTTGACTGTGCTCAGTGATTGTGCGTCGTCATGTGCCGTTCAGCTATTTCATCTTCCGCCTGCCTTCAAGGGCGCTCCTGAGCGTCACCTGATCGGCATAGCCGATATCGCTTCCGGAGGGAACGCCCTGGGCAATGCGGAAAACAGCGACCCCGGTGTCCTTGAGCCTGTCAGCAATATAGACGGCCGTGGCATTGCCGTTCATGGTGGGGTTGGTGGCGATGATGACCTCGGTGATCTGCTGCTCCCGCACCCGCTCCACCAGCTCGCGGATGCGCAGCTGGTCCGGGCCGATGCCGTCAAGGGGGGAGATGGCGCCGTGCAGTACATGGTAGCGGCCCTTAAACCAGGCCGTGCGCTCAATGGACAAGAGATCCCCGGGCGTCTCAACCACGCACACGACATGCCCGTCGCGGCCCGTGTTTGCGCAGATCGAGCACAGCTCCTGCTCCGTGTAGTTGAAGCACCGGGAGCAGAAGCATATCTTTTCCCGCGTATCGATGATGCTCTGCGCGAGCTCGCGGGCATGATCCAGCGGGCAGTTGACCAGAAAAAGGGCAAGCCGCGTGGCCGTCTTCTCGCCGATACCCGGCAGCCGCGCAAGGCTCGCAACCAGTTGCTGAATGGGGTTCTGTGCTGTCATGGGCTTACAGATTGAGGCCGGGAATGCGCAGCCCGCCGGTAAGTTTCCCGAGCTCCTGCTGCATCATCTCTTTTGCCTGCCGCAGGGCTTCGTTGACGGCAGAGGTCACCAGGTCCTCGAGCATGGCCACATCATGGGGATCGACCGCCTCGGGGGCTATTTTTATCGACAGTATGTCCTGCCTGCCGTTTGCCCTGACCGTCACCATGCCGCCGCCGACGGTCGTCTCTACGATCCTGTCTTCAAGCTCACTGTTCAGCTTCGCCATCTGCTCCTGGATCTGCTGGGCCTGCTTCATAATGCTGCCTAAGTTCATCTAAGCCTCCTTCGGCCACCGGCCGGATGTCCACAATGGAGCCGTTGAATGTTTCGACGATCCTGCGAATAACGGGGTTGTGGAGCACCTGCTCGCGGGTCACCCGGCGATGTTCTTTATCGTCGTGTTCAGCGGTCTTTTTTTTTTCGGCGCCAGTGGCGATGGTCACCGAAACGGATTTGCCGAAAAACTCGGCGGCCAGCTCTTTGAGCCGTGCCTCGCTGTCGGCATCCTTGAGCTGATCCATGTGAAAAGAGCCCGACGGAAAAAGCACCATAATACCGCCGTCGGCGCCGATTTCCACATTGCCCTGCGTCAGGCATGATTCCATGGAAGGGCTCTTTCTTTTTACAAATGCACAAAAAGCTTCGGCCCCTGAGCCCGCAGCTGTCGGCTGCCGGGCTGCCGGCGCTGCGGAATCTGAAGCGGGCTTCGCCGCAGGCCCTGCGGATGCCGGGGCGCTGCGCGGGGAGGCGGCAGGAGCATACGCCGGGCGCTGCGATCCAAAGCCTGGCGCGTGCTGCAGCGCGTCAAGCTGCGCCATAATTTCCTCAAGAGGCAGGGCCCGCTTCAGCTCCATCATTTCAAGCAGGCATACTTCCAAAGCGATACGCGGAAGCGCCGAGCGCACGATATCGTTCTCCGAAGAAAAGCAGAGCCGGAACATGCGCAGCAGCTCCTGGCGGGTCACTCCTGCTTCAAGCTCCTGCAGCTGCGCCATGTCCTCATCGGCAATGTCCACAAGCTTTGCCGGGTCCTTAACGGACTTGAGCATCATAATGTCCCGCAGCGTTTCAAGCAGGCTGAAGTAAAACCGCTTGAGATCTATGCCCAGCTGATAGACTTCGTCAAGGGCGTCGATGCAGCCTTTTGCATCTTCGGTGATGACGGCCTTCACCACCCGGCAGATGATCTGCCGGTCGATATGCCCGAGCATTTCCTGCAGGTCTGCGTCATGTATCTCCGGGCCGCAGTAGGCTATGGCCCGCTCCAGTATGGTCTGGGCGTCGCGCATGCTGCCGTCGGCTTCACGGGCGATGAGCATGAGGCCGTGGCGGCTGATGGCCACGTTTTCTCCCTGCGCGATAGTGCCCAGGTGCTGGACAATGTCGGCCGAGGGTATCCGCTTGAAATCAAAGCGCAGGCAGCGGGAAATGATCGTGTCGGGTATCTTATGGGGTTCGGTGGTGGCGAAGATGAAAATAACATGCGCGGGCGGCTCTTCGAGCGTTTTCAAAAGCGCATTGAAGGCCGACGTGGAAAGCATGTGCACTTCGTCGATGATATAAATTTTATTGCGGTCGCGGGACGGCATGTACTTGACATTTTCCCGCAGCATCCGGATATCGTCGACGCCGTTATTGGAAGCGCCGTCGATTTCATGAACGTCGATGGAATTGCCGTTTGTAATTTCACGGCAGGACGGGCAGATGCCGCAGGGCTGGGGCGTGGGGCCGCTGTGGCAGTTGAGGCACTTGGCAAGAATGCGCGCGACGGAGGTCTTGCCCACGCCCCGCTCCCCGGAAAACAGAAAGGCATGGGCGACACGCTGCTCCTTGATGGCATTTCTGAGCGTGCGGGTTACGTGCTTCTGGCCGATAACCTCGTCAAAAGTCTGCGGCCGGCACTTGCGGGCTATGACTCTGTAGGCCATGTATTCAGGTGTCCCTGCTTATTGACTTTTGTAGGAGCGCACCTATGTGTGCGCCCTTGCTCGGGGCAGACACGCAGGTCTGCCCCTA
This sequence comes from uncultured Thermodesulfobacteriota bacterium, assembly GCA_964400575.1. Taxonomy (GTDB): domain Bacteria; phylum Desulfobacterota; class WTBG01; order CAIYCZ01; family CAIRTM01; genus CAIWCT01. The sequence continues at coordinate 2,797 of CAYNVA010000121.1, forward strand.
CTCTGGAATCCGGTTTCCCGCCGTGGCGGGCGCCTTTTAGGGGGCCTTCACCGCTGGTTCGCGATAAAAAGGCCGGATACACCAAACACACAAACTCATTGCTACCGTTGCTTCCTTCCGGACCTGGCGGGGTTCGCAAGTCATCAGTTGTTTGGGATCCGGCCATCTTTCTCTGCGAAAAGAGCCTTTAAAAAAACGTGGCGGAGAGAGAGGGATTCGAACCCTCGGTACGCTTTTGACGCACACACGATTTCCAGTCGTGCACCTTCAGCCAGCTCGGCCATCTCTCCGCTGCTAGTTTATCGTCTATATTTAAAAAAATCCTGCATGAGGCTGCGGCATGCCTGCTCAAGGACTCCCGCCTTCACCTCAATGCGGTGATTCAAGTTGGCGTCACAGGTAAAGTCAAACACCGTGCCGGCCGCGCCCACCCGCGGATCCGCAGCGCCGAACACAAGGCGCCGAACCCTGGCATGAATGATGGCGCCCATGCACATGATGCAGGGCTCCAGGGTCACATACAGATCCGTATCCACAAGCCGGTAGTTGCCCAGTGCCTGCCCGCCTTCCCGCAAAGCCATAATCTCGGCATGGGCTGTGGGGTCATGACTGCCTATGGGGCAGTTGCTGCCGCGGCCCACTATCCTGCCTGCCTGTACCAGCACCGCACCCACCGGCACCTCGCCGGCATCGCGGGCTTTCTGCGCCTGATTGAGGGCCTCCCGCATGAAAAACCCGTCGCGGGTGATATAGGCGTTTTCGTCCAGCCCTGTATTCTCAAAAAATGACATAAATGTTTAACACACTCCCTGCATAAAATAAAGTCTTAAATAAACCGGAGTCATCGGGGCCATTGTAATCCTATTGTTTTCGTAATTTAAATACTTTTTTTATGAACCCCTGCTTTCCGGGCTCTCTCGCGAAATGAACTACCCCGCCGCAAGCTGCGGGGTATCGCTTATTATGCAGTCATTCTGAACGAAGTGAAGAATCTCGCATTGTTCCCCAGAGACCCTTCGCTTCGCTCAGGGTGACAACTGAATTTCCCGCGAAATCTTTTATCAATACTATGTTTACACGAAGCAAGCTTCGGGGAATTTACCCATAAGAGATTAAAACACCGTAGAGAACTGGCATGCCTGTTCCCAAAAAAATGTATTGCTACCACAATCCTCTCCCGGGAACGACACCAAAGCGGGCGGTTTGTAAAACTATACCGCCTTCTCCCCCAGCGGCTCCACGCAGTCGGCAAGGCCAAGGCTTACCAGCGTGCCCTTTTTAAGATACCCTGTTTTCTCGTCCCAGCCCCGCAGGCCGTAATAGTCATCAAGCAGGGTTTCAAACTTTTCCCGGTCAACAGCCTTGCCGCGCCGCGAAATGACCTCATCTCCCTCGCCCGGCAGCAGCAGCTGCGGGTTGTGCATCCCAAACACATCGGCTATGAACTCGTCGCGCTCGATAAAAAAGAATTCGGGCAGAGTGTCGTCCTGCCGGCCCCGGCGGCCTTCGCGCAGCTGGATAGCGCGGTTCAGGGCAAAGATGCGCTCGGCAAACTTCTGCAGCCCTGCCTGGTCAATATCCCACCCGGTCACCGCAGACAGAAGCTTGCCTTCAAGCCCGGGGTCGCCTACATGCTCCGGGGTGGAAGCATCATCATACACGGGCCAGGCAAAGTCGCACAGAACAAGCGACTCTTTTATATACTGGCGGTTCTGGATAAGGGCCGAGGCGCGGGCCTTGCCTGCATAGGTTGAAAAATCAACCGCCTGCTCACCGCCCCAGAACGCTTTGCCGATCCGGCGGATGACCTCGGTTGACATATAGGACTTCTCATCGGTTTTCGTGTACCACCGGCCCCACTTGGTAAGTGGCTCACACACCTCGTGCAGCTCGGTGATGAAGGGCCGCGGCTCAAGGGCATAGATGAGCGCCGACAGCACGAACACCTTGGGCCCGTAGGCAACAGCCCGGCCTGTCTGCGTGAACATGTTGCGCGTGATCTCGCGGGCTTCCCCTCCCGCATTTTCCGATGCCCGAATTGCGCCCTCGGCAAGCACGCTGCCAAACCCCCGGCGGGAGCAGATTTTTTTCATCAGGTCTTCTAAAAACTCCGTGCTTCCCATCTGCGACAGGTGCAGGCCGGTATCTTTTTCCGTCAGCACGCCCGCGGCGAAGCACTTGTCGAGCCAGAATATGACCTGCACTAGATCGATTACGCACAGGCCGTAGTCATTTGCAAGCGTCGCGGCTTGAAAGCTCGCCTCGGTGATCTCTCCGTGCAGCTTTCTGTCCCACAGGGTATAGAAAAGATTGGTCTGGCACTTGCGTATGTCCTGGCTGCCTGACGCGCTCTGCTGCACCGAGCGCCAGCAGCCCTGCGGGCAGCCGTGGCAGTAAGCCTTCTTCACCACCTGCATGCCCGGCAGTATGATGGGGTTGCCGAACAGGTTGTAATACCCCGTGCCGGTCATCTCGGAAAAACGCTTGCGGATCTGCTTGACCGCCCCGGGGTTGGCAACACCAACCGTTCCCGTGCCCTTCACCGTGATGGCCTTCAAATTTTTCGAACCCATGACCGAGCCGAACCCCATGGATGCAGCGCCCGCCACATCGGTGAAGATAATGCCGAAGCGCGTGCGGTTTTCCCCGCCCGGGCCGATGGAAAGAATGCGCACATTTTTGCCCAGCTCATTTTTCAAAAGCTCGTGGGTCTTAAGATTCCCCATGCCCCAGAGCTGT
>CAYNVA010000122.1:0-4769 GCA_964400575.1 uncultured Thermodesulfobacteriota bacterium
AATGTGCAGTGCGAATCATGCCATGGTCCCGGCAGCCGCCATGGGGGCTCAAAAAGCGGCATCATGGGCAATGGCGGGAGAGAGGTTTGCCTCGGCTGCCACACGGATAAGAACAGTCCGCGGTTTGACTTTGACGAATACCTGCCTCTGGTCAAATGCCCGGGCGGCGGGAAAAAGCACTAACGTGACGGAGAGAAAGATGGAAAAGGGAAAAGTCTCCTGTGTGATCAACGGCGCCATGGGCAGAATGGGGCAGCGGCTGTGCCAGCTGAGCCAGGCTTCAGAGGATTTCGTGCTTGTAGGCGGGACCGAGAGCCTTCAGAGCGGTTGTGCAGGAAAAACCCTGAAGGAACTCATGGGGCTTGGTGATGGCAGCCAGCGGCTGGCCGAGAAGCTTGATGCTATTGCGGAGCCCTTCGACGTGGTTATTGATTTTACCTTTCCGCTGGTGTCTATGGAGACGGCCCGGTTCTGCGCCCGCTCGGGCAAGGCTGCCGTCATCGGCTCAACGGGTTTTACTCCCGAGCAGACAGCCGAGTTGCAGGCGTTGAGCGGAGCGTTTCCCTGTGTCTGCGCCCCCAATATGAGCATGGGGGTCAATACGCTTTTCAAAATTGTGGCCGATGTCGCTCGGATACTTCATGACGGCTTTGATGTTGAAGTTGTGGAAATGCATCATCGCCACAAAAAAGACGCCCCCAGCGGAACAGCCATGCACATTGCCCGGATTCTTGCCCAGTCCTATGGCTGGAGCCTTGAAAGGGCAGGGGTTTATGAGCGCAAGGGCATCATGGGGGAGCGGCGCCGGGACGAAATCGGCATTCAGACGCTGCGCGGCGGCGATGTGGTGGGAGAGCATCTGGTTATGTTTGCCGGCACGGGCGAGCGCATCGAACTTATCCATCGTGCGCAGAGTCGCGACTGCTTTGCCCAGGGCGCCCTGCATGCGGCAAAGTGGCTCATGGACCGGCCTGCAGGCATGTATGACATGCAGGATGTGCTGGGGCTTCAGGATGCCGTTGCATGAATCAGTCAAAGTTTCATTTTTATCAACGGGAGCAGGATAATTCCGGGAGAAAATCATTGCCGCAGGCGGGTGTGCCTGTCCGCGCTGCGGCGCAGCAGAAAGGGCGGTCATAGCATTGCTTCGGTTTGTATTGTTTCTCATTGCGGGGTATGTTTTTATAAAAGTTCTGAAAATGCTGTTCGGCAAACAGGGTGCCGGCAGTCATCAGCAGACGGAAAAGCCATCCTTTCAGAATGGCCCCCGGGAGATTAATGAAATGGTTCAGGATCCGGTCTGCAAGGTCTATGTGCCAAAGAAAGAGGCTGTGCATCTAGATCAAGCCGGCCAAAGCTATTATTTCTGCTGCCGTGCATGCATGGACAGGTTTCAGAAACACGGAGGCTGATGCACCGCTTGCCCGTGAAGAAGCCCTGCTGTGTTCGGACAGCGTATCTTTGTGACGTGTGCTTATGAAAGAGGGCAAAAATAATTACCAGGAGTTGCCGCCGCCTGCTGTTGCGGCAGAGGAGATTGATCCGTGGCAGGAAGATGCCGAAGTCGAAGAGAACGGGCAGGATCCCGCTAAAAGTGCTCATGATAATGACCCGCTGCGCATCTATCTCAAGGAAATCCGCAAAATACCACTGCTGACCACCAAGGAAGAACAGCAATGGGCCCGCACGCTGCATAAAAGCAATCTTGATAAAGCAGGACTTTTGAAACGGGCCGTTGAAATACTGCACGGTATCCAGACCTACAAGCCCCTCAACCAGCTGTTGATAATCACGCGCGATTCCCTGTGCGATTATTTGTATCTTGAAGAATCTCTAGCCCTGTACAAGCGCATTGAGCGCAGCAGGGCTTTGACAGCCAGGGCAGGCAGCACCCGCGAAAAACGCAAATTAACCAAGGAGGCGGTCAAGCTCCATGAGGAGTTTGAAGAAGGCCTAGCCAAGATCAATCTGCATGAACTGAAAAACTGGCAAGTGCTTGCCGAGGAAAACGGAACCAAACGGGCTGATCGGTATCGGCGCCTTTTTTTGGAGCTCAATGATATCTGGGGCGAGCTGAAAAAGCTGGAACCCCGCATAAGCCAGGCGCGTCAAAAGCTCATCCAGGGCAATCTGCGCCTTGTTGTCAGCATCTGCAGGCATTATCGCAACCGTTCGGTTTCGTTCCGTGATCTTATCCAGGAAGGCAATCTCGGTCTTATTAAAGCCGTCGAGAAGTTCGACCATAAAAAAGGATTCCGCCTCAACACCTATGCCTCGTGGTGGATACGGGAAAGCATCAACCGGGCCATCGAGGAAAAAAGCAGGGTCATACGCATCCCGGTGTACGTCAATGAAAAGTTTTACAAGATAAAAAAAGCGGCACGGGAAATTCTGCAGGATGAAGGCCGGGAATCATCGATGGTTGACCTGGCTGGCAAACTCAAGATGTCTCCCGTGGAGATAGCAAAGATCATGACGGCCTTTAAGGAGCCTGTATCTCTTGAAACATCGCTGGTTGATGATATAGATCCGCTTGAAAATTTTCTTTCCGATGACAGGCCTTCTCCCATGGATACGATCTGCGATGAAATTATAAAGGACAGCGCCGCAAGGATAATCGAGTCGTTGCCGCCGCGCGAAGCCGAAATTTTAAGGCTGCGTTTCGGTCTTGGGGATGATGGCGAGAAAACCCTTGAGGAGGTTGGTGAACGTTTCAAGGTATCCCGTGAACGAGTCCGACAGCTCGAGAATAAAGCGCTGCGCAAACTTAGGAAAAACAAGGAACTGAAAACCCTGTTGTCGCTTTTGACAAATGATTGATGCCCTGGGGTATACAAAGAAAAACTCCCTGGCGAGGGGGGGTTGCCAGGGAGTTTAAGAGGGGTAAAGAAGGTAAGAAATACCTTTAACTTATTTATAACATATACTGAGAGACCTGCAAGGGCTGGAAGAAAAAAAATATTTTTTTTCAGCCTTTTTTATTCGTCCCCGCCTTCCAGGTCTGACATGGAAATATCCTTGTACAGCAGATTGTCTTCGGCAGGCTCTTCCGTGTACACTGCCCGCTTTTCATGGTCAGACTGACAGTTTATGCAGAATTTAGCAAAGGGGATTATTTTAAGTCTTTTTTTATTTATTTCCTCTCCGCATTCTTCGCATTCTCCATAGGTGCCATCTTCAATTTTCTCAAGGGCCGAATTGATGGCGTTCAGCTTCGCGCGCTCACGTTCACCAAGCGTATAGACCATCTGCCGGTCTTTTTCTATGTCAACATCATCATAGAAATCGCCGACTTCACGGTCGCCGGGATTGCGTTCGGTCTTTAAATTGGTTCCAATGTCTTTTAAAAGCGATTCGCGGAGTTTTAAAAGATCTTTGCGAATAATCTCGTAACCCTTCATTCCCTGCCATTCCTTATAGTTTTTATGAAAACGGAAGGTGATGTATAATCCTAATGCTGTTTTTTGTCAACATGATTTTAAGTCTTTTTTATAGTGCTTGTTTTTGCGCGGTTCATTGGGTATGATAGGTGCCTGTTCGGAAAAAATATAAAGTTTTAACAGTATATTATGGGTTCTATGCCAGAGGGGAAGGATCTCGCCGCACTGTCGATTCAGGAGCTTGAACTGTTTGCCGGTGAACAGGGTCTGGAGCCTTACCGCGCCCGCCAGATAGCGCAGTGGATATTCCAGAAACATGTCCGTGAGATCGGCCAGATGACCAGTCTTTCAAAAGAGCTACGCACGCGGCTTGAGGGGGTGGCGTTTATAAGCTCTTTCATTCCGGAGCGGATTGACTCATCAAAAGACGGCTCAAGGAAATATCTTTTCCGGACCGCAGACGGTCTGGGGCTTGAGAGCGTGCTGATTCCCGAGCCCGGCCACATCACACTCTGCATTTCAACGCAGATCGGCTGCCCCATGGGCTGCCGGTTCTGCCATACGGGCCGCGACGGGCTTGTGCGCAACCTGACGGTTGCCGAGATTTTAAACCAGGTGAGCGCCATCATGCGGCTTGAGCCGTTCGGAGAAGCGATGCCGAATCTGGTTTTTATGGGCATGGGCGAGCCGCTTGCAAATTACGACTCAACGGTCAAGGCCATCCGCACGCTGCTGAGCCCCTGGGGGTTTAATTTTTCCCATCGCCGCATCACGGTTTCAACGGCAGGCCTCGTGCCGCAGATGAAGCGCTTGGGGGAAGACGTTTCTGTAAATCTCGCCATATCACTGAATGCGTCAAATGATGAGACCAGAAGCAGCCTCATGCCGGTCAATAAAAAATTTCCCATCCGCGAACTGCTTGCTGCGGCGCGCCAGTTCCCCCTGGCCTCCCGCAAGCGGATAACCTTTGAGTATATTTTAATAAAAGATTGTAACGATTCAGCCGGGCATGCCAGGGAGCTTTCGCTGCTGCTTAAAAACATCCCCTGCAAGATAAACCTGATTCCATTTAATGAACATCCCTCCGTTGATTTTAAAAAACCCGAAGAAAAGGCTGTTCTTGCGTTTCAGAAAATTCTTCACGACCGGAACTTCACCGCCCCCATCCGCCGCAGCAAGGGTTCCGACATTGCCGCTGCCTGTGGCCAGCTCGGCGCCTTGCTGAACATCCCGAAGAAACATGTGGCTGACTAGAGCATTTTTCAAAATACTATAGCCATATGCGCACAGGTGAACTTTTGGTGAGAGCAGCCCGTGCGGTTCGAGCGATTGGCATGATATCATTGCGGGGTTCTCTTGCGAGAATATAGCACGGGCAAACGAATCAAA
>CAYNVA010000123.1:0-1811 GCA_964400575.1 uncultured Thermodesulfobacteriota bacterium
AAGCTCGGCAGCATTATCAAGGAAACGCTCAAGCTGCTGCGCGTGGGTCTGCCGCTGCATATTGAAATTCAGGAGCACCTGCGGGCTGCTGCCGATACTGTTCTTGCCGACCCGACGCAGGTGCATCAGATACTCATGAACCTGTGCACCAATGCGGCGCATGCCATGAAGGAAAAAGGAGGGATTCTTGAGGTGGCGCTTGATGAGCTGCATATCGATTCGTCGTCAAATGAGCAGTTTCCCGATCTCCGGCCGGGGGCATACCTCAAAGTAACGGTGCAGGATACCGGCGCCGGGATAGACCCGAAAGTTATCGGCCGGATCTTTGACCCCTTTTTTACAACTAAAGCTCTCGGGGAAGGCACCGGCATGGGGCTTTCAGTCGTGCACGGCATTGTGAAGAATTACGGGGGGAAAATTCTGGTCAGCGGTGAGCTCGGCAAGGGAACAACTTTTTCTGTTCTGCTTCCCCGGCTTGCAGAACAGGCGGGTAATGAGGCGCAGCAGAAGGATGCTGCCATGCCCTCAGGAAGCGAACAAATCCTGTTTGTCGATGACGAAGGTTCCTCTGTCGAGGTAGTCCATGGAATGCTTCAAGAAATGGGATATACAGTACTGGCCACGGCAAATGTCCTTGAGGCCCTTGCACTGTTCAACGAAAACCCCGACCGGTTTGATCTGGTCATAACCGACAAAAACATGCCGCATATGACGGGTTTTGATTTTGGCAGAGAGCTCCTCCGCATAAAACCGAATCTGCCCGTAATCCTTTGCACCGGATCGCAGGATCAATATGATATAGATAAGGCAAAAGAGCTTGGATTCCGTGACGTTATAAAAAAACCGATGCTGATGCGTGACATGGCAGAAACAATCCGCTGTGTTCTTGATCTGAGCAACCCGCAATGACCAGAGATCATCTTTTAGTGCCGGCCTTTTTCCCAGCACTGCTTCTGTGCACCGCTTTGATTTTTTGCCGCCCTGCTCCCTGCTCCGCTGATGAAGAGCCTGCTGCCTTTGGGGCGTCAGGCAGCAGCATATGCAAGATACCGTTTTTTGACGGCATTAAGCTCCAGACGACCAACTCCCAGCCGAAGCTCACCAACGCCAACCACTTGATACGGGATATAAATCGCTTCACCGGCAGTGATCTGAAAGACTGGGACACCATGATCATCCAGACTATAGATATTGTGCTCTGGAAAGACCTGTCGAAATATTTCAAGGCTGATTTTGCACTTGCAGGATCAACCGGATCGCTCATATCGTCAAGCACCGGCTTTCAGCAAACGCCCCTTGATGTCGCCATCCGGATGCGGCAGCGCTACAGCGCTGTGGAGCTGTGGTCAAACCTCTATTTTTACCCGTTGACCACGGACTACAAAGACCAGTATTCCTCCGGCCGGATTATTGAGCCCTTTATCGCCGTGGGGCTGGGCTATACATTTTTCAGGAGCGAAACAGCCTTCAAGGTGCGCAAGGGGGGCTATTTGTACGACAGGGCTCAAAGCAACTGGTCCAAAAGCGAATGGGGCTATAAAATGATGACGGGGTTTAATGTCAACCTTGGCAATATTTCCCCGCAGATGAACCGGTGGCTTGTAACGGTTTCAGCCTTTCAGATCTGGAACCGGCTCAAGGGCAATGCGAAGCTGCATCTGACCGATGAGCTCAAAATAGGCGGCAGGCGGATACCTGTTGATATAACCGCGCGGCAGCGGATGGATATAGATTTGTCAGGCCCGTGTTTTTCCATTGCCGTCGGACGGTATTTTTAATATTAGAGCATTTTTCGAAATAGTATAGCCATA
>CAYNVA010000124.1:0-9097 GCA_964400575.1 uncultured Thermodesulfobacteriota bacterium
CATCACTCAAGCGCTGCGGCAAACTGTTTCAGACCTGACCGCACCGCAGCGCGGAGCCGCGGGCTCTGCTCAAGCACTGCGATAAGCCGCGGGCTGCAGCGGTAATAGAGCGCTATGAGCTCCCGGCCTGCAGCAGATCCTGCCAGGCGCCTGTCGCTAAAACGCCGCAGCGCGGCAACCGCTGGATCACCTTCTCCCAGCACAAAGTATGCTGCGCAGAGGCGGCGGTCACTGACGTTGATATCCTGACCCTGAAACCGGATGGTAAAAGGCTGTGACCAGTCCCACGACGGTGGCAGTTCATAGACGACTCCGGCGATAGCACCCCCGGCAGGTATTTCCCTGTTGCAGTCCGGGCAGTACAGTATTGCGGAAGTACTGTTGTCGGCCCAGTAGGAAAGCGAGGTCACGGTTGTCTCGCCCTGAAAAAGAGTTAAATCCTCAGGTGCCAGCGTAATGGCGTCGTTAGTAACCAGGGCATTGAAATACAGGGCATTCTTATCAGCATAGGTGCCGATCCAGGCGCAGAGCAGCATCTGGTTACGAGTCGGAAATCCAAAAAAACCTTTTGTCCTGAACGATTCACAGGTGGCATTGTCTGGCGTGCGGGTTGAAAGCTCGGGCATGGCAAGACGGGGCTCCTCGGGGATATCAAAAAAAGTTTGCTGAGAGAATGGAGGAGTATAGAATATGCGAAAGGCCTTTTCCGGATGAAACCATCCCGGAAACTGGTAGATAACCGCTTCACCTGCCATGCCCGAATACAGGATGTTGCAGTTTGCATATCCGGGGCGGTACGTAATATATGCCACCGTATCGTCCCCGGCCTTTGCCTTGCCATCAGACAACTCCATTCCACCACCGCCGATTTGGACAATGTAAAAGTACTGAGAGCAGAACGCATCCTGGTTGTCTGAACTCACAGTTATTCTGATGAGGTCATTATAAACCGTCCAGGAGGTTAACAGGCCGGGCGATATCTCCCAGTCATATGTCTGGGCCTGGGCATGCACGGCTGCGCTCAACAGCAGAAAGATTAGAATTTTCTTCACATATACCTCCTTGCTGAAACGGTTTGACTTTTGCAGAACTCTGACTCTGCCGGCTGCCAGCATAGCGGTAAAAAGGCTTTCAGCAGGGCATAAATTGTAAATAGAGCATCACTGGGATATTTTCAATAACTTTATTATTGTGCGTGCAGCAGTGAGGGGTTGTGCATCGCGCGAAAAAAAATGATGGTCGCTCACACGTGAATACGAAAAACGCCCCTGGCGGCTGAGGATAAAAAAGAAGCCGGCTCTCCAATCTTTAAACACAAATCATTAATCAAGGTTATGCAGCTGTGCGCAGACAACCCGGTGCTTCTGCGCATAATCCTTAACAAGGCGCACATCGCCATACCTGCTTGTTGCAGCAAGCAGTTCGGATACAGCCTGCCCCTGTGCAGCACCGATTTCCAGAGCCACAAACCCGCCAGCGCGCAGATAGCGGTGCATCTGCGGAATCAAGGCACGGTAGAAGTCAAGGCCGTCAGGGCCGCCATCAAGGGCAAGTCGGGGTTCGAAATTTTTGATTTCTGGCTCAAGCATTTCTATATCCGCTGATGGGATATACGGCGGATTGGAGACGATGGCATCGAAGCGCTCACCGTCCGGCACGCTGCGCAGGCTGTCTCCGCACATAAACTCGACCCTGTCCCCGAAATCAAACGACCGGGCATTGGCCTGCGCCACGGCAAGGGCCTGCGCAGATACATCAAGGCCGACAATAGCGGCATCGGAAATTTCTTTTGCAAGGGCAAGGGCGATGGCGCCGCTGCCGGTTCCGATATCAAGTATGCGGCAGGCACCGCCTGTGGTGCGAAGCTTCATCATTTTTGCCGCCTCCTCGACCAGCACTTCAGTGTCGGGCCGGGGGATGAGCACATCGGGGGTCACTGCCAGCCGCAGCGACCAGAACTCCTTATACCCGGTAATATAGGCAACCGGCTCCCTTTTGCCGCGGCGGCGCACAAGTTCCCGAAACCGGGCAAGCTCCTCGATCGCGAGCTGATACTCAAAGTCCAGATACAGCCTGATGCGGTCTTTCTGAAGGCAGTGCGCCAGCAGCAGTTCGGCATCAAGGCGCGGCGATGCAACGGCGCATTTCTCAAAATAGCCCTGCGTTTCCTTGAGCAGGTCGATGACGGTCCAGGTTTTTGAGGGGGTGGGCGTCATAGTCAGACGAGTATGCGCGCAATGCGCTGGTTGACGCGGGTGGTGACTTCATAATTGATGGTTGCGGCCCACTGGGCGAACAGCTCGGCAGAAATGCACTCATCGCCGCTGCGGCCCATGAGCACGACCTCATCCTCGGCCTTTACCCCGGGGATATCTGTCACCTCGGCCATAAGCATGTCCATGCAGATTCTGCCGCGGATGGCGGCCCGCCTGCCGCGGATGAGCACATGGCCGCCTGCAATGCCGCGGTCATAGCCGTCGTAATACCCCACGGGGATGATGGCAAGCCGTGTTGTGTGGCTGGTTTTATAGGTGCAGCCATAGCCAACGAACTCTCCCGCAGGCACGGTCTTTAGCTGCGCAATGCGCGTTTTCCAGGTGAAGGCAGGGGCAAGTTGAAAATTATTTTTACGCTCTTTCACAAATGACACATAGGTCTCATTTGACGGCCACATGCCGTAGCCCGCTATGCCCAGGCGCACCATCTGGAAATGCGTCTTGGGGAAAAGAATGGTGGCTGCGGAGTTGGCGCAGTGCTTGATCGGCACCGTGATGCCTGCGGCTTCAACCATATCGGCGGCATCCTGAAAACGACGCAGCTGCAGCTCGGCAAAAGTGTGGTCGGTGGTGTCTTCGATATTGGCGAAATGCGTGGCAAGGCCCTCTATCTCGAGGAGGTTCTGCTTTTGAATAAAGCGGGCAAACTCGACAAGCTCGTCCATGCGCACGCCCATGCGGTTGCTGCCGGTCTCGACTTTGATATGCACGCGGGCCGGGCGGCCTGCGGCTTTTGCCGCCTGCGCAAGCGCCCGTATGTGGTCTTTGCCGAACACGACAAGGCGGCAGTCAAGGGCAACGGCCTCCTGAAGGGCAGCACAGGGAACATAGCCAAGTATGTATATCGGGGCGGTAATGCCGGCGAGCCGAAGCTCGCGGGCTTCAAACAGGGCATTGACCGAGAGCCAGTCAGCACCTGCTGACAGGAAAACACGGGCCGCTTCCACAAGGCCGTGGCCATAGGCATTTGCCTTGACACACGGGCAGAGCAGGGTCTTCGGGCTGATAATCCTGCGGAACTCGCGGATATTATTTTCAAGCGCGCTGCGGGAAATTTCGACCCAGGTTAGTTCATCCATGGCTGTTTGCATGATTTGCTGATTGGGTAAGCACTGTACATGATATCTTAGCATTGCAGCTTAAGGATTCCGAGCAAGCCGGAATAAATTTTACTTCTGACCTCCGAATCGTTAATCGTTGGTCGTTGTTTGTTGGTTGTTGGTTGTTTAAAACGATAAACGATCAACTATTAACAATAAACAATTTTGACCTCCGACTTCCGACCCCCGCCTTCCGACCTCTGACTTCTGACTTCTGAATTCTGGCTTCTGAATTCCGGCTTCTGTTTTTCAAATTATCTTATTGAGCGCGTACTCGATAATGCCTTCTGCGCCTTCGTTCAAAAGCTTGGGCACAAGCTCCCGCACTTTTGATTCGGAAATAACCGTTTCAACCGAAAACCACTCTTTGTGATACAGATTGGCAATCGTCGGGGCCGTGAGGCTCGGCAGAACACCGATCACAGCATCAAGCTTTTCCTTCGGCACATTCAACTTCAGCCCGACCATGCCGTCGGCGCGCAGGGCGCCCTTCAAAAGCAGGGCTATCTGCTTGATTTTCTCCTGTTTCCAGGGAACGGCCCAGGCCACTTTGTTGGCGATCAGCTGCGTGTTGGTCTCGAGCAGATCATGTATTATTTTAAGCCCGTGGGCCTTGATGGTCGAGCCGGTCTCGGTCACCTCGACAATGGCCTCGCACAGCCCCTCGACAACCTTGCCCTCGGTGGCGCCCCAGGAGAACTCCACGTCAACATTGATGTTGCGCTGCTTGAAATAGCGCTTGGTGTAGTTCACCAGCTCGGTGTAGATCTTCTTGCCGTTTAAATCTTCAAGCTTCTTCAACGGCGAGTCGTCTTTCACGACCAGCACCCACCGGGCGGGCTTTGCCGTGGCTTTCGAATACACAAGATCGTCAACCACCACGACATCGGACTCATTTTCAAGCACCCAGTCCCTGCCGGTAAGGCCCAGATCAAGGATGCCGTTCTCGACAAAGCGCGGCATCTCCTGCGCCCGCACCAGCGAACAGGAAAGCTCCGGGTCGTCAATGCCGGGAAAGTAGCTGCGCGAGCTGGTCAGAATGTTCCAGCCCGACTTTTTAAACAGATCGATTGTCGCTTTTTCCAGGCTGCCCTTTGGTATGCCCAGTTTCAACTTTTCCACGATTTTCCTCCTGAAAGTGGCAATATTATGCTAGATTATCACGACAGGCAGGCAAGTCAATCTTAATATCTTTTCGGCAACCGAAACGAGGGGGGGCACATGCGCACGATCAAGCTGACCATACAATTCGACGGCACGCTCTATCATGGCTGGCAGACGCAAAGCCGCGACCGCACGGTACAGAGCACGATTCGTGACTCACTTGCCCGCATGTTCAACAAAACCGTCGTGCTGCACGGCTCCGGCAGAACCGATGCAGGAGTCCATGCCCTGGGGCAGGTGGCGCATTTTAAAACCGACTCGGCCATGAGCCTTGCGGCAATGCTGCGGGGCCTCAACAGCATGCTGCCCCAGGACATCGTCATCACCGCTGCCGAAGAGGCCGACTCCGGCTTCAACGCCCGTTTCAGCGCCGTCAGCCGCGTCTACTGGTACTTTATCTGGAATGCTCCCGCGCCTTCGCCGTTTTTTGCCCGCTATGCCTGGAATTTGCACAAGCCGCTTGATCTTGCGGCTATGAAGGAGGCGGCCCGCCACCTTGTCGGCATGCATGATTTCAGCTCCTTTCATTTCAGAGCCAGAGATGAGGCCAACCCGGTGCGGGAAATAAAAAAAATCTCCCTTCGCCGGACGCGCACATCGCTGATTCTTGTTGAAATCGAGGCGGGGTCGTTTCTCAGGAACATGGTGCGCATTATCGTCGGCACGCTTGTGCAGGTGGGCAGAGGCAGGCTGGCCCCAGACAGAATTGAGCAGATACTGCAGCTGCGCGACCGGCGCAGCGCTGGCCCCACCGCTCCGGCCCACGGCCTTTTTCTGAGACGGGTTACCTACTGACTGCGGCCCCTACGCCCGGCGCGTCTGGAGGCGGCATATTCTGCTTGTAAAAAATTTGTATCCTGACTAGAATAGGCCTACATGCGGGCCAGGCCGGAAGGCAACAACCTTCCGCATAGCGGGAGGCTTGGATTCCCCTAAAAGGGGAAGACAAGGGCGCGAAGCGCCAAGTTGCCTTCTTCTGGAAAACATCGCCTATAGCGATGGTTGCCTGAAGACAATAAGTCCGGCGGCATGCTCCGCACGAACCCCTGTACGGCACAGCTGCGCTATGGAAGACTACACGACACAAAGACGATTCGAGCGCTACGATTTAGGCCTTGAAGCTGAATGCATAACGGCCGGCAATGTCATCAGCAAAAAATGCTGGGTGACCGAAATCAGCCGTGCCGGGGCCTCCATGCATCTGCTGGTCAATGAAAAACTCCGGATCGGCCAGAGTGTCATGCTGCAGATACCCATGCCGGACAAATTCTCACCGATCAATGCCGTGATCAAGCTGACATGGTTTAAACGGCTTGCCGAAGACAATGAATACAACTTCACAACCGGGGGCAAAATAACATTCATCAAAGCCGAAGACCGGGATGCGCTTCTCAGTTATGCCTACAGGCGGCTTATCGAGCTTGAAAAAACCGGTTAAGCATCTGCTGTGCGGATCAGCATGAAGGATTATTTTTTTGACGCTGCATACCAACAGATGGGGTGAACTTTCCGCTTTTCTTGCTCTTTTTATCGATAACCTGGGCGTGCTTGTCTTCTTAAGCTCCATACTCATCTTCACGTTCAATTTCCCGTCAGACATTATTTTCACCCGCATGATTCCGGGGACGGCCCTGGGCGTTCTGTTCGGCGACCTTGTCTATACCTGGCTCGCGCTGCGCCTGAGCAGAAAAACCGGCCGCAGCGATGTGACCGCCATGCCCCTGGGCCTGGATACGCCCTCAACCATAGGCCTGGCATTCACCGTGCTCGGGCCCGCCTATGTCGCCACAGGCGATGCGGTGCTGGCCTGGCAGATAGGCATGGCCACACTCTTTATCATCGGCCTGGTAAAAATCGTCACCTCGTTTCTCGGCGGCTGGGTGCAGCGCATCGTGCCCACCGCCGGGCTCATGGGGTCGCTGGCCGGCATCGGCCTGCTGCTGCTGGGGTTTCTGCCCCTGGTTGAAATATTTAACTCTGCCATTGCCGGCATGGTGGCCCTCGGGCTTATCTTTTACTCGCTTGTCGGGAAAATGAATCTGCCGGGGCGTCTGCCCGGCGTGCTGATGGCTGTGCTGCTGGGCACAGGGCTGCATCTGCTGCTGGGCTACTGCGGCCTGCTGCCGGAATTTCACCGGCCCGTGTTTGAGATGACCCCTGCCCTGCCCGTTTTCAGCCTCGGCTTTCTGCAGGCACTGCCCGCAAGCATCAAGTATATGCCCATCGCCATACCCTTTGCCATCCTGACCATCATCGGCGGCATCAACAATACTGAAAGCGCCCGCCTGGCAGGCGACGACTATAAGGCACGGGATATTCTGCTGACAGAAGCGGTAGCGACCATGATTGCCGCATTTTTCGGCGGCGTTGCCCAGACCACGCCCTATATCGGTCATCCGGCATATAAAAAAATGGGTGCCACCTGGCGCTACACACTGGCAACGGGCCTGCTTATCGGCATAGGCGCCTCGGCAGGCATCATATCCCCAGTAGTTGCCATTATCCCCAAGGCGGTGCTGGCGCCCATCTTTATCTTCATCGGTTTTGAAATCGTGCGGCAGGCATATGCCTCTGTGCCTGCGGCTCACTCGCCTGCGGTCACCTTCGCCTTTTTCCCGGTCATTGCAAATCTTGTCATGATTTTCCTGGGCCAGTTCATCGCGCCGGATGCCGTTCCCGAGCGGCTCCAGAGCATGTATCTCTCGCTGACAGTCCTGAGCAACGGATTTATCCTAACGGCTATCCTCTGGGGAGGCATGCTTGCCTGCCTGATTGATCAGCACCCGCGCACGGCAGCCCTCTATGCCGCCGTCTGCGCGCTGTTCACGCTGTTCGGGCTCATGCATTCCGTACTCCCCACAGGCGAGCTCTACCTGCCCTGGCATGCCCCGAACCGGTATCCTCTCACCGTTGCGGGCTCCTACATGCTCCTGGCATGCATCTATATGCTGCCGCAGGCACCGCCTGCGAACACGGATTAAAGAGGCGCGGACGCCTGTATTGCTACACACACAATAATGTCTTGAAAAAAAGGATTTCATCACTATACTTGTACACAGGAAAGCATGAGGTTTGCGCGCAGCGGCATCGGGACATAAAAATAAAAAATAGTGCCCGACCCGGTCTATGAAGCATACCCTGATTATGCATCTTCTCGCCACACGAGTTGAGCTGATTTCAGGTAGCATCAAGGCATGAGCTGAAGCCAAACAAGCATCATACACCTCTGCTTTCCTGAATTCATTTGAAGGCCTTCACGACTATGGTCATGAGGGCCTTCTTTTTTTAAAAAAATGTGGCTGAAATTGTAAAACAGTGGTAAAATACATTCTTTTAAGACTCGGCCACGAGACGAGACAACAATCAACGCGAAGAAGGAGTACCAGCATGTTTAAGATCCAGACACTGAACAAAATTTCATCCCGTGGGCTCGATCTCCTGCCCCATGAAACATACGAATACGCCTCCGAGCTGGCCAATCCCGACGGGATACTGGTCAGAAGCCAGGCCATGCATGATATGGAGCTTCCCGCATCGCTTAAGGGCATTGCCCGCGCAGGCGCCGGCGTCAACAATATCCCCATCGACAAATGCTCCGAGCGCGGCATCGTGGTCTTCAATACGCCAGGGGCCAATGCAAACGCGGTAAAGGAGCTGGTGCTGCTGGGTCTGCTGATGGCCTCCCGCCGGGTCTATCAGGGCATTTGCTGGTCAAAAAGCCTCATGGGCAAAGGCGCCGAGGTGCCCAAGCTGATTGAAAAGGGCAAGTCAAACTATGACGGCCCCGAAATCAAAGGCAAAAAGCTGGGCGTCATCGGCCTTGGCGCCATCGGCGTCATGGTGGCCAACGATGCCGAGGCCCTTGGCATGGAAGTATCCGGCTTTGATCCGTTCATGTCCATTGATGCGGCATGGGGGCTGTCGCGCACGGTTAAAAAAGCCGTCAGCGTCGACAGCCTGATCGCAGAATCCGATTATATCACGCTGCATGTGCCGCTCAATGACTCGACCCGCGGAAAAATGAACAGGGAAAAATTCGAGATCATGAAAAAGGGCGTTCGCATCCTCAACTTTTCGCGCGGCGAAATCGTGGACAGCAGGGATATGCTCGATGCAATCGGCAGTGGCATTGTTGATTGCTATGTTACGGACTTTCCGACCGACGACATGCTGGCCAGCGACAAAATAATTTCCATTCCGCATCTTGGCGCCTCAACCCCCGAGTCGGAAGAAAACTGCGCTGTCATGGCAGTTGAGCAGCTGCGCAGCTACCTGGAAAGCGGCAATATCAAAAATTCCGTCAATTTCCCCGAATGCTTTCTGCCCCCCACAGGCGCGCAGCGCATTACCATCGCCAATAAAAACGTGCCCAATATTATCGGGCAGTTCACATCGGTTCTGGCCCAGGAAAACCTCAATATTGACGATATGCTCAACAAAAGCAAAAAAGACTATGCCTACAATATCATCGATATCGACGGCGCTGTTTCCGCTGATGTGCTGGCTAAGCTCAAGGCTGTTGAAGGCGTGATCGCCGTGCGGCTCATCTGATGCGCA
>CAYNVA010000125.1:0-6106 GCA_964400575.1 uncultured Thermodesulfobacteriota bacterium
CCACAGCCGCACCGTGCCATCATCAACGGCAACCACGCTGCCGTCGGCCTTCAGCGCGCAGTGCTGCGTGAACCCGGTGCATATCATGCTGCCGGTTTCGCCATGGGTGACAATATAATCAAACCGCACTTTCACCCGCTCAAGCTCTGCCGGCCGGGTGTAAATCCACATGGGGTCATCATAATACAGGGGCTCATAAAATTTTATGCCAAGGTCGACAATGGGATACACATACCCTTTTGCTTCTATCTCTTTGTACGGATAGTCGGCCTCGCGCATGAGCGAAGTGCGGCCAAGTTCAAAGTAGCGCAGGTAGTTGGCGTGATACACAACGCCGGAGCGGTCAGTGTCGACATAGAGCGTCCGCTGCGTGCAGCGGTGCCAGACAAGGCCGGTATCTGCGTCGCGGATATACCGCTCGTCTTCAGTATAGGGGACAGGCCTGAAAGGCTTCGGCTTCATATTACTTGCCTCTGAATACGATGCAGCAGTTGGTGCCGCCGAATCCGAATGCGTTTGAAAGCGCGATTTCATGATTCTGTTTTCGCGCGGCATTCGGCACAAAGTCAAGGCCGTCATACTGCCGATCATGCAGATAATTTATTGTCGGCAGAATCATACCCTGCCGCATACCCTCAATGGTCAGCGCCGCTTCAATGGCAGCGGTAGCTCCCAGGCTGTGGCCGAGCTGCGATTTATTTGAAGATATGGGGATATGTGCAAGCCCATCCCCGAACACCGTTCGCAGGCATTCGATCTCGGCCGCGTCGCCCGTGGGTGTGGATGTGCCATGGGCATTGATATAGTGTACATCCGCCGGTGTCAAGCCGGCATCGTCAATTGCCTCGACAATCGCCCGGGTTACGGTCTTCTTGTTGGGCCTGATGAAGTGGTGGGCATCCGAGGTCCAGCCCACGCCCAGCACCTCGGCCCGCGGGGTAAGGCCCAGCGCTGCAACCATCTCCTGCGCGGCAAGCACCAGCACGCCGCCGCCTTCGGACAGCACAAATCCTTTGCTGTCGATGCTGAAAGGCCGCGAGGCCTGCCCCGGATCGGCAAAGGCCCGGTCGCGCTCGTTTATTTTTATGGTGGCGTTCATATTGGCAAAGCCCTGTATGATCTCGGGCATGAGCGGCATATCAACCCCGCCGGCCAGCACGAAATCGCAGTCGCCGTCGCGGATCATGCGCGCCCCGATGCCGATGGCATGGTTGCCCGAAGCACATGCCCCCTGCGGAGAGAATATGGGGCCGGTAAAACCGAGCAGCATCCCTGCCTTGCCCGCGGGCACATTGGCGCAGAGGTTCGGCAGCAGGTAGGGGCTCACCTTCATGGGGCCCCGCTCTTTCAAATTTTCAACCGCCACGCGCATGGCATCCGATCCGTTGATGGCTGATCCTATGAGGCATGCTGTGCGCGGGCCGGTCTCTTTGTTCATCTCAAGGCCGGCATTTGCAAGCGCCTCTTTGCACACGGCCATGGTGAGCATCACAAACGCGGCATTCCAGTTATAGACTTCCTTTTTGGTGGTGAAATCAAAAGACTCCGGGTTCCAGTCCGGTATTTCGCCCACAACGTCGGCATTGGTCTTCACCTCGCAGCGACTGACCTTGCGGAACCCGGCCTCACCATTTACTGCGCGCTGCCAGGTCCGGGCAAAGTCCAGCCCCAGCGGCGTCGCCGCTCCGTAGCCGATCACACATACGCGTCTGTTCTTTGGTGCTTTCATGCAACCTTTTTTATATCCGTTTTTTTAATTCAAAATTCCATTTTGCCGTCATACCGGCGTACACCGGTATCCAGTTGAGTTGCCGGACACGCTTCGCTTAGTCCAGCCTACCAACTATTCTATTTCCATAGCCAATCTTGAAAACATTTGCTTCGACCAGATTTATTTTTTACAGTGCCCGAAGCTTTTTTCTTTTGGCAATAAGCTAAAATATTTTCAGCTTTTTGTGAAATTGATTTGTCAGGGTCTTTTGTTAAAGACTGCAATTTTTTTATTGCAAAATCACCATTTGGGCTGAGTGCAAAATCAGCACATATGTTGAAAAATAATTCTATATGTTCCGGTCTTACGGGAGGGAATGAGGCTCCGCCATATTCGGCTTCTTCTTGTTTGGACATCTTTTCTCGAAGAAGGGGCTCTAATAGATATAATGTGTATTGAGGATTTCTATTAAGTTCTTCATGGGCAGCGTTAACAATTTCATATTCATCACATGGTTTTGCATTAATTGAAACAACCTCAAATCCTCTAAAAATTCTTGAGGCCACAGTTTCTGATAATCCGCTTGCTTTCATTATTTCAGCTCGCAATTTCCAATCTGCGGTTGCAATATATTTTTGAATGAGCTTTATGGATTTTTCTTGGGCAGTAAAAAGATCACCCGTAATAGTCTCGGCAAATGAGATGCTTAAAAAAATCAGCACAAACAAACTTCCTGCTATGATGCTTGACAGATATTTTTTCATTTTAGACCGAACTTGTTAAATGTCATTTAACCACCATTTAGCTCTAGTGCAACGACTAGTTTTATATGCCCAACATCATACTATGCCACGCGCCGCAGGACAATACAGGAATTGCAGCCGCCGAAGCCGAAGGCGTTTTTCAGCACATGCTCCTGCGTAAGTTTCCGTGCTCCTTCGGGGACGCAATCAATCTCGATTTCCGGATCGGGTGTGTAATTGATGGTGGGCAGCAGTGTGTCAGCCAGCATGCCCTCCATGGCAAATATCGTTTCAATGGCGCTTGAGGCGCCCATGGCATGGCCGGTCTGCGACTTATTGGCGCTTACCGGCGGCACGCGGCCGTCAAATATCTCCATAAGCACATCGGCCTCGACCTTGTCGCCCACCTTGGTCGATGTGCCGTGAGCATTTACCGCAGCAATGTCAGACGGCGCAAGGCCCGCATGCTCGATGCTCTGAGCAATGCAGCGCTTCACGGTTTCAAAATTGGGCGCAACAAAATGGTGGGCATCCGAGGTCATGGCCCAACCTGCCATTTCTATTCTCGGCTCCAACCCGTGAGCGCGGGCAAAAGCCTTCGAGGCAATGATGACGCAGCCCGCGCCTTCCGCCACCACAAAACCCCGGCGGTTTATTGAAAACGGGCGGCTTGCCTTCTCCGGCGGCTCCTGCTCCTGCCCCTCTTTGGGATGAAAGGCGCCGTTCATGGTCGCAAAACCGCCGACAATGGGCTCAACAAGGGCAAAATCAGCAGCGCCGCAGATGACCACATCGGCCATGCCCTGCTGCAGCATCATGGCGCCTGCTATCATTGAGGTTGCGCCCGTGGCGCAGGCGGTGATGGTTGCCATGATAGGGCCGGTTGCGCCGGTCATGATAGACACTTTGCCACCCACCATATTGATGCATGAGTTGGGGTTGGTAAAGGGATGGGGCAGTTTGTTCTTATTATTTAAAAGCCTGTCGGCGCTGATAACCGCGTCGAGTCCTCCCACGGCAGAGCTGAAGGTGATGCCCACGCGGGGCGCAAGCTCAGGGGAGATAAGGATGTTGCTTTTAACAAGTGCCCGGTGCACGGTGAGACGGCCGTATTTAAAAATGGGCGAGGTAAAGAGCGCCATGTCGCGCGAGGTGAGACAGGGATAGGGCGTGAGATCAATGTCTGCCACCTGCCCGGCGATGCGCACGGGAAAGTTGACACGAAGGGGAAAGCGCGTGAGCGGCCCGATGCCGCTTTGGCCGGCGCAGGCCCGTTGCCACTGGCCGGCAAGATCGGTCCCGAGAGCTGATACGCCGTCGTAGCCGAGAATGACCGGGAGGCTTTCACCGCGGGCGGTTGACATATGTTTCACCAGGGAATAAAGCGGTAGAGCTTGGCAAACATCTCGTACACCTCGATCCAGTGTTTGAGATCATCGGCCGTTTTGAGGTGGTCTTTCTTGTTGACCATGACCCAGCTCATGTGCGCCGCTCCGTCTTTGCATGTGGAGCAGTCGCGCGTGGCAGAGGTGCAGCAGCGGTGCATGGTCTGAAGATCTGCAGCCCAGCGGATGAAGTGAATCAGGCGCTTGGGCTGGGGGCTGCGCGTGTCCATGGGCTCGGTCACCGACGGGCATTCAAGCCAGCCGAAGCGGCGGCCCATCATCATGCCCGTGGTGATTATTTCGTGATAGTATTTGCAGGAGATGAGCGTTTCGGGGTAGGTGTCAAGCAGGCCGTCCATCTCGGCGCGCACATCGCGGAGCTGCTGTTCATTCCACGAGAACCCGTCAACCTCTTCGTCATTTGACAAAAGTTGCAGATGCACTTTCAGCCCGACATCTTTTATCTTTTTAACCGTTCGGTCGATGCGGCCAAGCTGTTTCGGGGTGATGGTGTAAAGATAATAGGTATAGGGGTCGCCCGCATAATTGCGGCTTGAAACGGCAAAGGTATCCTTGCCGCGCAGCACTTTTTCATCCTCCTCATCGCCCCACAGCGATATGCCCACCATCAGATCGGGGAACCGGTCGCGGGGCACCTTTATGATGCCGTTGGTGGCGCAGTATGTGGGAAGTCGCTTGTAAAAGGCGTCGATGCGGTCCATGAAAAGCGTGGGCTCGCCGCCGATGAGAATGGCAAGGTTCACGCCGCGCTCTTTTTCGCGCTCCACGAAAGCTTCCCAGGCAGAAAGGGCCATCTCCTCGGGCGCGGCCTGATCTTCATCGGATGAAAAAAAGAAGCAGCCCTTGCACCGCAGGTTGCAGCGGTTGGTCACATCGTAGATGGAACTTCGGATGTTGAGGCTTGATATGCGCTTGTAGCGCGCATACCAGTCACGATCCAGTATTGAACTTATGAGTTGCATAGATGAATTTCTTTAATCGTAAACCGTAGGGTGCGCTGCGCGCACCATTTTATTGGACCATTCGGTGCGCACAGCGCACCCTACCATAGATTGGTAAATGTTTCACCGTAGGGGCGGTTCGCGAACCGCCCCTACAATTTCACATCTCGTTAACTCACCGGCGGATCGACAGGCCCGCGGCAAAGGTTCTCGCCTTTTTCATACCCCGTGACCCAGACGGCCAGATAGGTATCAACATAATCAAGCCATGCCTTGAACGTGTCCGGGTCGGTTGCATGGCGGTAGAGCTTTGAGGTCACCACGGCACTTCCTGCGGCATAGTGCCTGCAATCGTGGCAATCCGTATCGGGCACGCAGCATGAGGCGTCGCGGTCCCATGTGAGGTCCGAGCGGTACTGCCGGAACGAGCGCCCGAGGCCGATATCGGTCGAGGGGTTCATGCGCGGGTACGGGCAGGCGTAGAGCGCATGCAGCCCAAGCCAGTGCGTATGGGCAACGGCGCTGTAGGGTGAAAAAAGCACATGCCGGGGATGGCGAGCAAGAAGCTCAAGCATGGTTTCCCGCGTGCGGGCAAGCGTGTC
Source organism: uncultured Thermodesulfobacteriota bacterium (assembly GCA_964400575.1). Classification (GTDB taxonomy): domain Bacteria; phylum Desulfobacterota; class WTBG01; order CAIYCZ01; family CAIRTM01; genus CAIWCT01. The sequence continues at coordinate 5,404 of CAYNVA010000125.1, forward strand.
CGGCGTGTGCCGCAACGAGCCATCGTAGTCTTCGGGCGCAGAAAACATATTGAAGGTCGCCCTGCAGTCGTTTGCCGCAAGCTCTGCAATCACTTCGCCTGCCTCGGCAATATTTTCACTCGTGAAGGTATAGACAAACACGGCGCGGCTGTCGCCCTGGTAATTTCCTATTTGCTTCTTGAGCATTTTCCTCTTCTTGCGCACGCGCTGGCTTGTGGCGTCATTTCCCCAGACCGACACGTGAATCCTGTACCCCACCGATTCTTTGATGCGCTTCAAGCCATTGGTGGCGATGCAGCCAAGGGGAATTTCATCATAACAGGCCTTCAAAAGCCTGGGCACCAGAGCAGGCTCGGCTCCGGCCAGCACCACGAAGGTGATGCCCCGGGCCTTTTCATCGCGCATGAGCCTGCGCCAGGCTTTGGTGTCGGCGTTGTCGGTTGCAAACTGCTTCTCGCCGGCATAGTAGTAGCAGCCGTCACAGCGTATATTGCAGCGGCTGGTCATGTCATAGGTCGACTCGCGCAGGAAGAAATACTTGCGCACCCGCTCCCAGCGATTGCGAACGGCAGCGTCTGCAATCAGGTCGGCAAATTTGTATTTTACGGGAGAATGTTCAGCTGCAGTCATTATGGTCGGCTGTATTAATTTTTTACACCAATGAATTTAAAAATTCCACTGGCACATTTCGGTGGATTCGCCC
>CAYNVA010000126.1:0-4802 GCA_964400575.1 uncultured Thermodesulfobacteriota bacterium
GGGCTGTTCGAAGTTCATAACAAGGTCCTGCACATCATCGCCGATGATATCAATGCGGGAAAGATCCATTTCACCCAGCCCGGCTTCATGGCCGAGCCGAATGGTTTCTATGGTTGACGGATTAAGCCCCATGAGCGATGCTGCTACCGCATCTACAGCCACAATATCGGTGCCTGCAAGCACGAACCCGCGATTTTTGTGCACCGGGGCTGTGCAGTCGACAATATTGAGCGAAGGCCGTATCATTATGTTGAGCTGTGTTACCGAGCCGTGTATGTGCTGTGTGCCGCAGTAGTGGAACGATGGCTTGTCTTCGCGTTTGATAAAGCCCTTCAGATTTTTCATGGCTATCGAAACAGTGGTGAGGTAGTGCGTTTTCGGCACCGGAACATTGATGATGTGATCCCATGAAAAAGCATGTTCCGAGATGCAGAACTGATCGGGCAGGCGCGGCGAGTGCTTCCTGAACCGGCGGAATGGCCCGTCGTCAAACAGTATCCATGGTACTGCCTGCCGCGCGGCAATGTCGGCAATGCCGGTAGCGGTAAAGCATGCGCGGAGGTCAGAGGCCGGCTGAAAGTAGCTTGGGCCCTCGCCAATGGCTATTTTTTTTGCTCCCTGCTGTTTGCACCAGATGACAATGGCTTCGACCAGCGCCGGGTTGGTGGTCTGTCCTGTGGTATAGAGCTCGGGTTCGACCAGGTTAGGCTTTATGAGAATCGATGCGCCCCGAAGCGCCAGAGTGGCAGCAAACGGTTCAAGAAGCCGCTCCAGTGCGGAGGCGTAAGGGCTATCTGCTTTTTTAATGCAAACCGTTGACATCTCTGATGCCGTATGGGGTACGTGAGACCGCATAATAAAAAGACCGGCCTATACGGGCCGGTCCTGCACTGCATGCATGCTGCCCTCAATCCTTGAAGCCAAGCTCATCGATGATGCCTTCGATTTCCGCGAAATCATCAAGGCTTACATTGGTAAGCTCAAATCCCGTATCGTAGAATTCCGAGTTCACGCTGCGGTCGCACCATCTGCTTTTTGCATCAAAAAACAGGTATTGACCTTCCTCTGCGTCGGTTGCCCGCAGTATTTTAAGATGAAAATTTTTGCCCAGCTGTATGGGGTGTTCACTCATTACCATTAAGCCTTTTGTGTTAATATCAACCAGAAAGCCGACCAGATTGTCGGTATCGCAATCCACCACCCGCAGGTAATAAATAAGATGGCGCCGCTTCATGTGTCTCTGTTCGCTCATCGTGTCCTCCATTGTAAGATACATTGTTCTGCTGACGGGTTCCTGCTTGATCCACGTCTGTTTATGCTTTTCATTGACAATCAGCAAATTCAGTAGAATGTATACTGTTTCGTGGTATAATATTTTTTTACAGAATGTCGATCTAAGTTATTTTGTATTTATATAGTATTTTTCATAACATAAAAAGGGCCTTTTTTGAATTTATAATTTTAATAAATTTTTTGCCATGAAAAAATTACTGCTTGCCTCAGCATCTCCCCGGCGCAAACAGATGCTCAAAGAACTCGGTGTGCGGTTCTCTGTGGCGCCCGGTTCATTTGATGAGCCGCCATATTCAAAAGGCAAATCTCCTTCTGTATATGTGTGCAAGAATGCAGAGGGCAAAGCCCGGTCTGTTGCACATAAGGCGCACAATGCGCTTATCATCGGCGCAGATACGGTTGTCGTGTATCGGGGCTGCGTGCTTGGAAAACCCGCACGTGTGCATGATGCTTTTGATTACATGCACTTGCTGAATGGCAGAACGCATGCCGTCTATACAGGGCTGTGCGTCTTTGATGCTTCTGACGGCTCGTGCCTGCGCGATTATGAAAAGACGCAGGTCACGTTCAGAAAACTGACTGAAGCCGAGATCAACGCGTATCTTGTACGCATTAACCCCATGGATAAGGCAGGAGCTTATGCCATTCAAGGTGAGGGCGCCTTGATTGTCCAGGGAATTGCCGGCTGCTATTACAATGTAGTGGGCTTTCCCATAGCCAGGCTTGAGCAGATGCTTTTGAAAAAAGGCGTTTCACTTTTCGACTACATGCAGAAAGGCAAGAGGCGGCAGTGAGCGATATGCGCAAAAACATTGTTCCCGGTTTCTGGCGCGTCTGTTGTGCGGATGCGTATCTGTTCAAAATCATCAATATCTTTACACCGTTTCTATGCCTTTTGGTCCTTTATAATATGGTGAACGGACGTCCTTCAGACGACAACCTTCTGCCTTCTGTCTTATTGGCTGTGTTTGCAGGTGTGATATATTTCAGGTGGTCGGTAATCGCAGAAACTTTCAGGGATCACATCATGGTTCCGTGTCGTGTTGCCGATATTTCCACCAGTACCGGTCTGTTTGGATTGCAGGTTTTTGTGAGCTTTTTTGTCTCATGCGATGGAGAAAATGCCGAGCGGGGCTGCTTTCTGGTCAGGTTCAATCCGCGCGTTAAAAAGCTTAAAAAAGGAGATGTTATCAGCGTTTTCTGGAATCAGCGTAAAAATGTTTATGTCATTAAAGAGGCTTATCTGGATGATTAATTTGAAGGAGTGCTTCACCGTATGGCTGGTAGCATAACCCTTATAACCGGTGGGGTCAAAAGCGGCAAGAGTGCCTATGCCCTGAGATTGGGGCAGGAGCAAGGTGCAAAGCCTGTCTTCATTGCCACGGCCACTGCGGGCGATGATGAAATGGCCCGAAAGATTGCCGCACACAAGGCCGAGCGCGAAGGCCGTTGGCAGACCTGTGAAGAGCCCAATGATATTGCCGGGGTGCTTGAGCGCATAGCCCCGGAGTTTGACGTAGTGCTGATCGACTGCCTGACGCTGTGGGTGTCAAATCTGCTGACGCTGCAAAATATCGGAGATGACGAGATTGAGGCTGCTTTCAGCGGGCTTATGGCTGCGTTGAAAAATGCTACCTGCCCGGTCATTGTCGTGACCAATGAAGTGGGTCTGGGCATCATGCCCGCTGACAGGCTATCGCGGCGGTATCAGAACCTGCTGGGAGCTGTGAACAGGCGGATTGCCGGTCTTGCCGACAATGTGTATATGATGATTTCCGGCATACCGGTAAAAATAAAATAGGCTGGTTTAATTGGTTAGTTGGTTTGATTAGTTCGATTGGTTGAATTGGTTGAATTGGTTGAATTGGTTGAATGATGGTAAGTGCCAAAAACCAGATAACCAATGTAACCAATAGAACCAATAGAACCAATAGAACCAATAGAACCAATAGAACCAATAGAACTGTAATTAAATGAAAATATTGCTTCTCGAACATCCCCGCGCTGAATCAGAGGCGCATTACAACGATGTTGCCAATGCACCGCTATCGGCATGCCTGAGCGTCGGCTATGCTGCTGCCCGGCTTGCAGAGCAGGGGCATAGCGTGGAAGTCTATGACGCCTACGACCATGATGCCTCCTTTGACCAGTGCTGCGATCACCTCCTGCAGCTCGACTGCAATCTGCTCGGCGTGCATGGCGTCTATTTCTGGGAGAACACGCCGCAGCTTTTTGTCATGCTGCAAAAGCACAAAGCCTTAAGGCCCGAAACAAAGGTTGTGCTATTCGGGATCTTCCCAACATTTGCCTTCAGGGAGATTCTTGCCCAGTATCCTTATGTCGATGCGGTTATCATGGGCGAACCGGAGGAGACATTGTGCGAGCTTGTTGCCGCATATGACAAGGGCGTCTGCCGGATCGATGACGTGGCAGGCATTGCCTTTCGCGACAGGCGCGGCGTTCGGCAGACAGATGTCCGTGCCCCGGTCCAGCAGCTTGACACGCTGCCGTTTCCACTGCGGCATGATGAGTCGCTCAAGCTAGTCGGCGGAAGCATTCTTGGCAGCCGTGGCTGCAACGGCAACTGCTCGTTTTGCTGCATAAACCCTTTTTATGGCAACGGTTCCGACAGGCGCTGCCGCACACCTGAAAATATCTGCCGTGAGATTGAAGAGCTGCTACCCCGCCTCGACAAAAAATACATCTATTTTCTCGACGCTGATTTTTTCGGCTCCGGCCATGCCAACCGCAGCCGCGTGCTTGCCATAGCTGAGAGCCTGCAGCATCTCGGTGTGCAGTTCGGGTTCGAATGCCGGGCGGGAAGTTTCGACAAAAAGGTGATTACCGCCATGGCGCGTGCCGGCCTTAAGGATGTTTTTTTAGGGGTTGAGAGCGCCTCCTCCGCAACGCTTAAGCGTATGCGCAAAGGGATTGAACCTTCAAAGAGTGCGGCATCGGTAGAGATGCTGCGCTGCATGGGCATTGAACCCGGCATCGGGTTTATTATGTTTGAGCCGGACGGCCTGCTTGCCGATGTCCGGCAGAGCTTTGTATTTTTAAAGGAAAACAACCTGCTGCAGAAGCTCGATATTACAGCAAATGTTCTCTATCACCGCGAGATCGCTTTCCGGGGCATGCCGAATTTCGCCCGCCTTGCTGCCGCCGGCCGGCTCACCGGCACCGATGCTTTTGGGTATGAGGGCCAGTACCGTTTTGGAGATCAGTCAGTACAGTTCCTGGCAGATCTTATGTCGTATATCTGCCGCAGGGTTCTGCGCGCTACCGAAAGCGCCCGCTCGCCTATCTGCTGGCAGAAAGGAAACAGCGCCCCCTCGCAGCGGGTGAACGACTATATCGTTAATCTGTTTGCAGAGACATTACATCGTCTTGAGCTTGGGGATATCCACCTTGATCTTGATGGGCTGCTCAGGATCGAGGATGATGCATTATGTGCCATAGAAGGGCTTATCGTTGAAGAGCGCGTCTGCCAGTCATAAGGTTGAATGGCT
>CAYNVA010000127.1:0-2371 GCA_964400575.1 uncultured Thermodesulfobacteriota bacterium
GACCTGCGGGGTCGTGACCGTGGCATTGAACGTCAGCGTGACCTACGTGGCGAGCCCGAAGGCGGGGGCGCGGCTGCGGGCAGAGGCGCGCGAGATAAGCAGTACCAGGCAGACCGCCAGCTATGATATCCGGGTGAGCGATCAGGAGGGCCGTCTCATTGCCTTCTGCCAGGCCCTTGCCTTCCGCACCGGCAAGCCGCTGCCGTTTGTTTGAAACAGAAGCGCAGCAACTTTTTGTATAAAAAAACCGGGGACAAAGCCCCCGGCCTTTTTATGGATCATTAAACAACCGGCTATTTCTCTGCCGGAAAATCAGGCAGGTTTCACTCGAATCCATGCTGGTTAAGCACTTCCAGATCATCTGTCCATCCCATCATCCCGTATATTGCATGTGGTATGTTTGATCCACCCCTTTATCTCACTTCTTGACGGTACCCCGCCCACTGCTTTTACCTCCCCGTTGATAACCAGCGCCGGGGTTGCGGCCACGCCGTATTTGTAGAATTCTGCAACATTTCGTTCATGGCGAACATCGGCGGCGATATTCAGCTCAGCAAGAGCGTTTATCACTTCTTGATGCAGCTGATCGCAGTTGGGACAGCCGGTGCCTAAAATTCTGATGACAAGCATACATATCTCCTGAAATACAATGTCAAAGTTCAAAGCCCAAATTTCAAATGAAATACAAATTCCAAAGTTTAAATTATAAGTTCTGAATAAAAGTCGAATTCTAAAGAAGTTTGAACTGCGGTTTGATATTTAGATTTTGTCATTTGGCCTTTGCCCTTAAGGGCAACGAATAAATCCCTGCGCCCACAGGCAGCCGCCGCAGGTCGGGAGCGTATTGCCGAAACAGTCCTTCTCGTTTGACTCGGACATCTCGCAGCCGCCGCAGAAGGTGCACGGTGAAAAGTCAAACGCCTGGACCCGCCTGCGCAATGCGACATAGTCCGGATCGTTCCACAGGTCGCGCAGAGACCGCTCCGCAATATTGCCGATACTATGGCGCTGCGTCGCGCGCCTGCGGTCATGCAGATAGCTGGTGTGCGAGTGCATGAGCGGCAGGCAGGGGCTTACATGCCCCTCCCAGCTTATGGCTGTTGAGCCGCTTTCGATAAACGGGCAGTACTGATGCTCAGCCGTGTCATCGCCGGCACCGTTTGAGAGTCGCCAGCCGCGCATAACCCGGAAAAGGCTGTCACGGGTCGTTTCATTCATATCCATTTTTGCAAAATTCAAATGCGGGGCCCACGGAGATTTCACGCATGAATTATCTCCCAGCGCCCGGTCGTATAATACCTCGCTGCGCAGTTCCTCGGTATAGGGCAGCACATTGGTGATCACGAAGCGGTCTGCTCGCAGCCGCGCGCCGATACGCATTACTTCAGGAAGCTCAGCAATATTTCGCTTCATGGCCACAAAGACTATGCCCAGGTACGGCTGATGGTACTGGTACGCCCAGGAACTGTAACGCAGCCGGGTAACATTGGCGAGCACTTCAGGCAGCATGGCGCCGAGGCGGACATCTGCATAGCTTTCGGCAGATGCGCCATCGAGAGAAAGCCACAGCACATCTATCTTTGTTGAGAGCACCGCACGCGCAACTTGTTCAGTAAGCAGGGTCCCGTTGGTAATCAGCTCCACCGGCGAGCCGGCGGCTTTGACTTTTTTTATCATCTGGATAATGTGCGGATGGGAGAGCGGCTCCCCGAAGCCGCCGAAAACAACCGTCGGCCGCGGGTTAAAAGAACGCAGTCCCCTGATGATACGGTTGAACGCTGCAAGCGTCATCCGGCCCATCGGCTCGCTCCAGGTATTTCGTATGCAGGTGCGGCAGGCAAGATTGCACTCGTTGGTGGGCTCTATGTATACTTTTTTCAGCAGGGTAATTGGCTGGCGGACCTGGAAACTGTGCTGCTGTTCCCTGAGCGATACTGTTCTCCCCGGTTTCAGACCATACTGACTCACGAATTCAGCGGGGAGAACCAGACGGCCCCTTCTGTCTACTGTTGCCTCAAGCTCTTTTTTAAATTTCATGGATCACCGCAGCCTTACCTACAGAAGCTGGATATGGAAGATATGCAGCAGGCTGTAATAGATGCCTATGACGATAAATATGGCACCGGTTGTCTTTCTTGTCCAGTACTCCGCCGCAGTAACCCGGCGGAACAGGGCGCTGATATTTTTCACGCCAAAGGCAATAACTGCGGCGAATAAGAGGACCGGCAGGCCGGTGCCGATGCCGTAAACAGAAGGAAACAGAAGCGGGGCGTTGCTGTTTATGGACAATGGAATCAGACTGCCGAAGAACAGCGCGGCAGAAGACGGGCAGAAGGACAGGGCAAACAGGAGGCCCAGGGGAAAAGCGCCC
>CAYNVA010000128.1:0-8605 GCA_964400575.1 uncultured Thermodesulfobacteriota bacterium
AGAGAACATCATGTGCGGCGGCGGGGTCTATGCCGGCATCGGCATGCCACGCATGGAAAAAGAAGCCTTTGACGCTGCCATGAGCATGGTCATCGGCGAAGGCAGCGCCTTTGCAACGCGGCAGGTCATGCGCAGGGCAACGCAGCAGATACCACACCATTTCAAACGCCATAAATATCTCGTTATCGGCCGGCTTGAGCAGATGGCCGAAGCTGATATTATTATGATCATTGCCTGTGTGGAGAAGGTGATGCGGCTGTGCAAGGCATATACGTGGGAAACGGGCGAGCTTGTCCACGGCATTCAGGGCGCCACATGGTGCGGCCAGTCGCTTGCCTATGCGTACAAAAAGAAAGCGCCGACATTCAATTTCGGCTGCGCCAGTTCCCGGCCGCTGATGCATCTGGGGCCGGGGGAGCTTTTTTTTACGGCGCATCGGGATGCGTTGCCGATCATTGCAAAAAACATCGAACATGTTTCAATCTCTGCGATGGAATAACAGGCAGGATATGCAGGAAGTAACAGCAGCGCACCTATAACCGAAGAAAGGAGCACATGATGGGCGACTTCATTACACGGGTGAAAAATATCGCGGGGCAGCATGCAGAGCTTCGGGAACTGCCGGTAGACCGGGAGCTGTCCCGGATACGGTGGATCTTCGGCCTGCTTGATCTCAAGCTTGCGAACTGGCAGGCGGCGGGAATCCGGAAGCTGTACACCATGGAAATGACGATGCCCGTTCCCATGATGCAGCAGCAGGGCATTTCGCTGTATCCAGACAACAGCACTGACATGCCCGTGCTGACCGTTGATCTGACCCGCATGAAAAACAAGACCATTGCCTATATCAACGCCATTCCGCTTTTTCGTGATGAAGTCTACCTGCAAAAACATATTGACGCTTTCACGCCGGTTTTTGAACGCTATCAGGATTTGCCACAGACGGACATGCCTGCCTGGATGCAGCCATACCGGACTGGCTGTACATTTTTTGCGATGACCTCGGCTGATTGCTATGAGCGCTATGAACAGTGCGCCATTGAGTATGTGGAGCTCTATTGCGAGCGGCTGCGGCAGTGCCCGCAGCTTGCCGATGATGATGCGCGCACAAGGGCTTCAGATGCCCAGCGGCAGTTCTGCCTGGAGCTTGCAGAAAAGGACACGACAAGGAATATTCTTGCAAAAGTCATCGGCAGACGCCGGGCCGACCTCATTTTTCAGGAAGTGCTGATCTGAGAGGCATAAACCAATACAACAAAGGGGGTAAAGATGAAAGCGACGCAGAAACTATCGATCGAAGAGCTCAAAAACGTACCGGAAACACTGCTCTATCCTCTGAAATCACGCTATGTTGAGACAAAGAAAAAAGATGGGATCATAAGCGATCCAAAGTCGGTGGAGATACTGGATGCGCTCGACTATGACCCTACGCGCTCAAACCTTTATGTCATATCGCGGCTTGGTGTCTGCCTGCGTACGCTCATATTTGATGAGCAGGTGTCAAAATTCCTTCAGGCAAACCCGGACAGTGTCGTTGTGAATATCGGTTGCGGGCTTGATACGAGATTCTCCAGAATCGACAATGGCCGAGTTCTCTGGTTTGACCTCGACCTGACTGAGGCAATCAATGTACGGCGCCACTTTTTTCAGGAGACGGATCGGCACCGGTTCATCGCCAAATCCGCCCTCGATGCCTCGTGGCCTGATGAAATTCCAAAAGGCAAAAGAACTTTGATTATTATCGAGGGCCTGTCATTTTATTTTACCGAAGAGGAGAACCGCCGGTTGCTCGCCATCATGCAGGAGCATTTCCCCGGGGCTGACTGCCTGATTGAAATCATGGCAGCCTGGTATGTTGGCATGTTCTTGAAAATGGCGAAAAAGAAAAAATACGAAGATTCACTTGATAATAAAGCCGCTGCACTGCTCAAGTGGGGCGCAAACAGCGGTCGCGAACTTGAATCATGGTCGGATAAAATACACTTTATTGAAGAATGGTTTGTAGCCCGCAGGAAGCCTTCGGCATTTCCCTGGCAGATCAGGCTCATGTTCGGCCTGCTGCCGGTACTCTCCAAATCAAACAAGGTCGTGCACCTTCAGTTTGCTTAAAATTTTTTCGATAGAAAGGTTTGCCGATTTATAATAGTCTAGGGGCTGAACGAAAACCCTGAACCACGGATTTGTTGGGTTCGCCCTTATGATTGCAGAGACAGGTTTTAAACCTGTCTCTACTGAAAAAGTGTACATTGGTTGGGTTGAGGCACGAAACCCAACGCTTTCTTCCGGGCTTAACCCAACAAAAAACTGCATGGACATGCAGAAATGGAGAATGCACATGAGCAGATACTGGAGCAAGCTTGCGGCAACCATTAAGCCCTATGTGCCGGGCGAGCAGCCGAAAGACCGAAAATATATAAAGCTCAATACCAATGAAAACCCCTACCCGCCATCACCGAAGGTGATCGAGGCTATCAGGGCTGCGACTGATGATACTCTGCGGCTCTACCCCGACCCAATGTGCGGAAATCTGCGGCAGACGATAGCAAAGTATTTTGGCCTCTCCGACAACCGGGTATTTGTGGGCAATGGCTCAGATGAGCTGCTTGCCTTCTGCTTCCCGGCTTTTTTCAATCCAGGCGGCAGGCCGATTCTTTTTGCCGATATCACCTACAGCTTCTACCCCGTGTACTGCAGGCTGTTCGGGATTCCCTGCGAGACCCTGCCCCTTGACGAAGAATTCCGTATGCCGGTGGAACAATTTTACAAGCCCAACGGCGGCATCCTGATAGCAAACCCCAATGCCCCGACCGGCCGGTTTCTTGAACTTTCGGCCATTGAATCCATTCTGCAAAGCAACCGGGGCAGCGTTGTCATTGTTGATGAGGCTTACGTTGATTTCGGCGGAGAGTCGGCAGTCGGGCTTATAAAGAAGTATGAGAATCTTCTCGTAGTGCAGACTTTGTCCAAGTCGCGCTCTCTTGCAGGGCTGCGGGTCGGGTTTGCAATGGGGCATGAAGACCTGATAGAAGGCCTGCGCCGCGTGAAGGATTCGATAAACTCCTATACGCTTGACCGCCTTGCCCTTGCTGGGGCACAGGCAGCCATTGAAGATGACGCTTATTTTCGCGAGACGACGGCCAAAATAATTAAGACCCGCGAGGAAACCACAAAGCGTCTGGAGGCTCTGGGGTTCAAGGTGATTCCATCGACGGCAAACTTTATCTTCATTTCACACCCGGACATTGCGGCGGAAAAGCTCTTTGGAAAGCTGCGCGAGCGCGGAGTTCTGGTGCGCTACTTCAAGCTGCCCCGCATCGACAACTGGCTGCGCGTCAGCGTCGGCACGGACGCTGAGATGGCAGCATGTGTACAGGCTTTTGACTCAATTGTGCGGGGGTAGCTGCACAGCCGCGGCACATATCAGCTATGCGTTGCAGAACTCCGTAAGACTCATCCGGCGCCCCGGACAATCCTTTCCCGCATCCCTTGGTGCAGCATCATGGACCCAATGTAAAAATCGTAACTACTCAGGTAGCGAGGGGTCAGGGTTCAGGGTTAAAAACAGGAAAGTTTGAAACGCAGGTGCATGGTTGTCGTACCCGGAGTCACTTTTTTGGTTGGGTTAAGCCCGGAAGAAAGCGTTGGGTTTCGCACCTCCACCCAACCATTTTAGATATCAGTAGAGACAGGTTTCAAACCTGTCTCGTTCATTTCCAAGGGCGAACCCAACAAATCCATGGTTCAGGGTTTTCGTTCTGTCACGACTTACTAAAAATCAGCCGTTGATGATCTCAAGCATCTCGCGCACCGCGCGCTCCATGCCCACCAGCACTGCCCGTGCAATGATGCTGTGGCCGATGCTGTACTCCTGTATCTCTTTAATAGGCACCAGGCGCTGCGTGTTGCGGTAGTTAAGGCCATGGCCCACATTAACGCGCAGGCCAAGGGAAGAGGCATGAGCAATGCCCTGTGCGATCCGCTCAAACTCGGTATCTTCCTGCGCCCGGCTTTTGGCATCGGCATACCGGCCCGTGTGAATCTCTATGTATGCAGCGCCGGTTTCATGTGACGCTTTAATCTGATCACCATCGGGGTCGATAAAAAGGCTCGCCGCAATGCCTGCTTCCTGCAGCCGCCGGACAGCCTCTGCTATATACTTATAATTTCCCGCAACATCAAGTCCGCCTTCGGTGGTGAGTTCCTGCCGCTTCTCCGGCACCAGGCATGACATATCGGGCCTGATGCGCCGCGCAATCTCCACCATTTCCGGCACCGCGGCCATTTCGAGATTGAGCTTTGTGGTGATGGTTGTGCGCAGAATCTCCACATCGCGGTCCTGGATATGGCGCCGGTCTTCGCGCAGGTGCACAATGATGCCCTGGCAGCCCGCAAGTTCGGCAAGCGCTGCAGCCGTGACCGGGTCAGGCTCGTTTATAAGCCGTGCCTGCCGCACGGTTGCCACATGATCGACATTGACTGAAAGTATTGCCATAGCATGTCTCCCTGACAATCAAACAAAATACGCAGCCATATCAACCGGCGTTTTTTATGGCCGCAGCAACCCGCACAACATCGCGCATCATGGCCGCATTGTGTACCCGCACGATATGCGCGCCGTTATAGACCGCCACGGCCACAGCAGCAGCCGAGCCGGCATCCCGCTGTGCAGCGTCCCGGCCCGTGACCCTGCCGATAAAGGCCTTGCGCGACGGCCCCACAAGAACCGGTCGGCCAAGGGCTGCAAACGCATGCAGATTTTTCAGAATAGTAAAATTATCCGTGTCGACCGATTTGCCAAAACCGATGCCCGGATCAATGATGATTCTATCGTGAGCAATTCCTGCCGCAACTGCCGCCGCCATGCGTTCATAAAAAAAGGCTGTCAAATCTTCGGTCAGGTTTTCATAGCCGATATTCTGCTGCATGGTTCGGGGCGTGCCGCGCATGTGCATGAGCACAACCGGCACGCCGCTTTCGGCTACCACCCGCGCCATGTCGCTGTCAAACCGCAGAGCGCTCACATCGTTGACGATCTGAGCTCCTGCGGCAAGGGCCTGCCGCGCCACCTCTGCTTTCGTGGTATCGATTGAAATCGGCACAGCTGTCTTTTCTGCAAGCCCCTGTATCACCGGCAGCACGCGGGCAAGCTCCTGAGCAAGCGGCACGGGCTCGGCCCCGGGGCGCGTCGACTCGCCGCCCACGTCGATAATGTCGGCGCCCTGGGCTGCAAGCTCAATGCCGCGGGCCACAGCTGCCGGCGTGTCAGTATAGTCCCCGCCGTCGGAAAAAGAATCAGGCGTCACATTGAGGATGCCCATGATGAACGGGCCCTGGGCGAAGTCAAACGTGCGGCTGCGGCAGACCAGGGAAGGAATGCTGTTGTGGGTTTTGGATTCTTGATTTTGGGTTTGCACCGATGTTGTCCGAATTACGAGATCGCAACGCTTTGCCCACGATGACAAAATTAGGGGAAATTAAGGAATTAATATCCTTTCGCAGAGCCTCTGCCCGCCGCGGCGGGAAGCAATCTCAGCAAAAAAACAGCGGTAAAACAACTTTACAAACCCTGATTTAAAAAGGAAAGGTGTAAATGCAATCCAAAATCCGCAATCTAAAATCCAAAATTATCTCAGGCTTGCGTATCAACGGCCTGCTCAGCCGGTTTCTCTTCAGGTGCAGGCTGCTCTGTGAGCACCGGCTTCGCTTCAGGTACGGGTTTCGGCTCAAGCTCTTTGCCGTTGCAGATAGCGTCAACCTCGTCGGTATCAAGTGATTCACGTTCAAGCAGATTTTCAGCCAGCCGCTTCAGAGTCTCGATATTGGCGCTCAGCAGCTTTTTGACTATCTCGTGATTCTCCTCGATAATACGCCTCACCTCGGCGTCGATCTCGACCGCCGTTGCTTCACTGAAATCACGGTGCTGGGCAATTTCGCGCCCGAGGAATATCTGTTCCTCTTTTTTGCCATAGGTGATCGGCCCGAGCTTATCGCTCATGCCCCAGGCGCAGACCATCTTGCGCGCCAGATCGCTTGCCCGCTCAATGTCATTGCCGGCGCCGGTTGTCACATCGTTGAAAATCAGCTCTTCGGCCACCCTGCCGCCAAGCAGTATGGCGATCTGGTTGTTGAGATAGTCCTTTTTGTAGGTATGCTTCTCGTCAATAGGAAGCTGCTGCGTGAGCCCCAGGGCCATGCCGCGGGGTATGATCGTGACCTTGTGAATAGGATCGGTGCCGGGAAGCAACTTTGCCACAAGCGTATGCCCGGCTTCATGATAGGCAGTGAGATTTTTCTCCTGCGGGCTGATAATCAGGCTCCTGCGTTCGGCGCCCATGAGCACCTTATCCTTGGCATGTTCAAAATGCCGCATGTTGAGCTTTTCAGATTCCTCGCGAGCAGCCAGAAGGGCCGCTTCGTTCACGAGATTGGCCAGGTCTGCTCCGCAAAAACCCGGCGTGCCCCGGGCAATCACCGTGAGATCAACATCTTCGGCAAGGGGGGTTTTCTTTGTATGTATTTTAAGTATGCCTTCGCGGCCCCGGACATCGGGTATCGGCACTATAATATGGCGGTCAAACCGCCCCGGGCGCAGCAGAGCCGGGTCGAGCACGTCGGGCCGGTTGGTGGCGGCCACCAGAATAACACCCTCGTTTGATTCAAAGCCGTCCATCTCCACGAGCAGCTGGTTTAAGGTCTGCTCGCGCTCATCATGCCCGCCCCCGAGGCCTGCGCCCCGGTGACGGCCAACGGCATCGATCTCATCGATAAAAATGATGCAGGGGGCATTCTTCTTGCCCTGCGTGAACAGATCGCGCACGCGAGCCGCTCCCACGCCCACAAACATCTCCACAAAGTCCGAGCCGCTGATGCTGAAAAACGGCACCCCCGCCTCTCCTGCTATGGCCCGTGCAAGAAGGGTTTTACCCGTGCCCGGCGCGCCGATAAGAATCACGCCCTTGGGAATTTTGCCGCCGAGCCTGGTGAATTTTTTCGGGTCTTTCAGAAACGCGATAATCTCCTCGACCTCGTTTTTGGCCTCTTCGATGCCCGAAACATCCTCGAAGGTTATCTTCTGCTGGTTTTCGGCCAGCAGCTTTGCGCGGCTTTTGCCGAATGACATGGCCTTGCCGCCGCCCGACTGAACCTGGCGCATGAAAAATACCCACACGCCGATGAGCAGCAGCATGGGAAACCAGGAAATCATGAGCTGCATCCACCAGGATGACTGCTCGTCAGGCCGCACATCAACGGTCACGCCCTTTTCAACCAGCTCCCGCACAAGGTCGGAGTCGGCAATGGCATAGGTTTTAAATTCCTTGCCGCTGGTGAGCCGGCCATAGATATTGTTGCCCTGGATATTTGCTTCCTGAATCTCTCCCTTGTCAAGAGCGGTCTTGAATTCGCTGAAAAGAACCTTCTGGCGCACGCCCTTGGGCTGGCTGAAAAGATTGAACAGCAGTATGACAATCAAAACGATTGACAGCCAGATGGCTATGTTTTTATGCAATGGATTCATGTGGATCCCCGCGGTAAACAGAAATAAAATCAATTGGTTTCAGTTTTCTTCCTTATTCTATAACACAAGCGCAGACCCGCCACAATATCAAATACGTGCTGCGGGCCGCATTGTCACCTTGAGCGCGGCGGACTGGCTCTGCAGCACCTTGAACCGTTCATCAAGGCGCAGCCCGCAGACCCAGGCGATATGCTCCCCGAACAGCAGCACCGGCACACGGCGGCGCTCGGGCGGAGGAATCTTCAGATCGCTAAAAAAATCTTTGAGCTTTTTGCTGCCCGGAGCCCCCAGCGGGTGGAAAAAATCACCCGGCTGCCACTGCCTGATCGTTACCGGCCCCACAGCCTTGTCTGCTGCAATATAGGCAACCAGCCTGTCGACATTGTCACATACCGCCCTGCAGTCGGCACGAGGCACGATCTCAAATCGCAGGCTCACGCCGAGCTCGACGATATCAAGTGATTCCGGCACCTCGCCCAGCTGATAATAAAATGCTGTGGGAGCATCCCCGCTCCGGGCAAAGATTAGTTTGCCGTACTGCCTGCGCACGCACCACGGGCCCGGCAGCTGCACCGTGCGCGAGGGTCCCGGTTTTTCGATAAGCCGTATAATGGCTTCAATATGCTTTTCCGTCAGCTCCCGCGTATCGCCCTTGAGCCCGGCAATAATCCGCCGCACGAGCCGGCCATACAGGTCAGGGCCTGCTTGCCGCAGCGCAGTGACGGCAATGACATGCTCCTCCAGCTGTTGTTCAACACAGCTGGCCGCCATGTCATCCACCAGAGCTTCCAAAGCCTGCTCATCCTGCCGCATAAGAGCAGCGGTGCGGCCCAGTGTTGCGACAATCCCGGGATTGTACTCGCCGCGCAGCAGCGGCATGAGCTGATGGCGGATTTTGTTGCGCAGATAATGCTGCTCGCCGGCCGAGGTGTCGGGCACCCATGCAATACCGCGCTGGCGCAGCCATGCTTCGATCTCGCGGCGCTCCACATCGATGAGGGGCCGGATGATAGAGCCGTCGCGGCAGGCGGGAATGCCGGCAAGGCCCTTGAGCGATGCGCCCCGCACCAGGCGCATGAGCACGGTTTC
>CAYNVA010000129.1:0-3154 GCA_964400575.1 uncultured Thermodesulfobacteriota bacterium
TAGCCATCAAGGCCGCTGAGAAGGCCGGCCTTCTCGGCAAGAACATCATGGGATCAAAGTTTTCCTTCACCCTGAAGGTGAAGCGCGGCGGCGGCGCCTATGTGTGCGGCGAAGAGACCGCACTGCTCAACGCGTTGGAAGGCTCCTTCGGCGAACCCCGCCCCAGGCCCCCGCTCCCCGTTCACAAGGGTTTGTTCGGCAAGCCCACCGTGGTCAACAATCTCGAGACGCTTGCAAATATCCCCGCCATCGTGAGTCACGGCGGCAAGTGGTTTGCCGGCATCGGCACCCCGAACAGCAAGGGCACGAAAATCGTCGCACTGACAGGCAATGTGGCCCGGAGCTGCTGGGTGGAAGTGCCCATGGGCACCACGGTCGAAGAGTTGATCTCGACTTTCGGCAAGGGCACGGGCACGGGCAAGAAGGTGAAGGCCTTCCAGACCGGCGGACCCTCGGGCGGCTTTCTGCCCGCCAAGAATCTCAAGATCAAGCTCGACTATGACGCTCTTGCAAAGGAAGGCTCCCTGCTCGGATCCGGCGGACTGCTGGTGATGGATGAGGATGCCGACCTTGTGGATATGGCGAAATTTTTTACCGACTTCTTTGCCGATGAGTCCTGCGGCAAGTGCACGCCCTGCAGAGAAGGTGTCAAGCGGCTGCAGGAGATCATCGGCACGATCGCCGATGGCCGCGGCACCAAGCAGCAGCTGGAGCTCATCAAGCGGATGGCTGATGCCATGAAGGATACAGCATTCTGCGCCCTTGGCAAGACTGCTGCTGTGCCCATACTGTGCGTGATGAAGCACTTCCCCAAGGAAGTGGAAAAGCGCATGCTGAAGAAGTTAACCTGAGACAAGAACATTATCTTTAAGGCGAGGTTAAGACTTATGGTGACACTTACGATAAACGGTAAAAAGGTAAAGGCAGCGGAAGGCACGACCGTGCTTGAAGCGGCGCGCTCAGCCGGGATCGAGATCCCGACCCTGTGCTCCAACGACGCTCTTGAGCCCTACGGGGCCTGCCGCCTGTGCATAGTTGAGGTAAACGATAACGGCCGCACGACGGTTGAGGCCTCGTGCACGTATCCGGTTGTCGACAGCCTGGCGGTGAAGACCGACACCCCGCGGGTGATCGCAGGCCGCAAGCTGGTGATCGAGCTGCTGCTGGCGCGCTGCCCCAATGTAAAGAAGGTGCAGGAGCTTGCACAGCAGTACGACATCAAGGACAGCCCGGCTGAATTCGGCAAGGAAAACGACTACTGCGTGGTGTGCGGCCAGTGCGTGCGGGCATGCAATGAAGTGGTCAAGGCCGGCGCAATCCAGTTTGCGGGCCGCGGCAAGGACCGGGAAGTCGCAAGCCCGTTCAAGCAGAGCGCCGAGGACTGCATCGCCTGCGGCTCCTGCGCATTTATCTGCCCCACGGGGATTATCAAGAAGAACGATCTGGAAAGCTCCCAGGTCTGCTCGCCCGAGGGCTGCAAGCAGTCAGGCCCGAAGCGGGAAATCCTGAACTGGCAGGTCGACTATGAGCTGCAGACCTGCAAGAAGTGCGGCAATCCTTTTGCACCGGCGCCGCATCTTACCAAGCTTACAAAAGAGATGTACGCACTACCCCAGTTCTTTTACGTGTGCCCCTCCTGCCGCGAGTATATCAAGGTTGACAAAGACAAGTGCCTTGGCTGCGGCTCCTGCATGGAGAACTGCCCGGTGGGCGCTCTTGAGCTTGACGACAAGGGCGGCTACGACAAGCACGCGCAGGTATATCCGCAGAACTGCATGGCCTGCCATACCTGTGAAATCTATTGCCCTGTCGGGGCTTTAAGCTAAGAGAAGGAGGAAGCACATGTCCACTATATACAATTATGATATCGCAATCGTCGGCGCAGGCCCCGCCGGACTGTACGCGGCAATACTTGCCGCAAAAAAAGGCCTGAAGGTTGTGCTCATCGAAAAGCGCAAAGACATCTCCAAGATGACCCGCTACTGCAGCGAGCACATCATTCTGGAGGAAAACTATAACGGCGACACCATGATTGTTGAGCCCGGCAAACCGCTCAACAGCAAGGGCTGGGTCGACGAGGATTCCGTTAATAAGCTCCGGTCAGTCAAGAACGGCTGGGAGATTGAATTCAAGGGCGCTCTGTGCCCGGTGAGCGAAAAGTACTACTACTCGCGCAATCTGGCCCACAATGCCCACTATGCCTGGCCCGACCGTCATCCCTTTGCCTGGAAATATGACAAGAATTATTTCCTGCAGCAGTTGCTTGACCAGGTGCTCGCTCTTGACATTGAGTATATGCCTGAAACGACCTGCTATGCAGCAATCGACGAGCCTGCCGGCGTAACGCTGAAATGCGTGAAACAGGGCAAGAAGTTCAAACTGTACGCCAAGAAGCTGCTCGCGGCTGACGGCGCAACAGCGCAGGTGGCGCAGAGCCTCGGCATGAACGAAGGCCGTATGTATTTTGCCTCGGCCCTGACTCTGTGCGTGTACATGTCCGGCGTGAAGGACTACAACCCCGAGTACTGGTGCGGCTTTTGGGGCCTGTGCTATGGCTCGAACTTCGCTCCGCTGATGGGCACCGGTCCTGCCGGCCACTTTGACTGGGCTGACTTGATTCTCATCGGCCATCCCAAGCAGATGCCAAATGAACTGTTTGAGTTTTTTACTAAAAAGAGCCCGGTTGCCTGGATGTTCGAGAATGCCAAAATCGAGCAGAAACATTCCTGCATGACCAAGGCATGGGCGCCCTTGAAGAAGCCCTATCAGGGCAATACGCTCGTGATCGGCGATGCCGCAGCATTTGTTGAAACGCAGATGCAGGGTTCCATCAACTGCGCGCTCTGGGCTATCGATGCACTCGAAAAGGAGCTGGACGGCAAGGACGGTTTTACCGGGTATCAGAAAAAATGGCTCGAGTCCTTCGAGTTCAATGATGACGGCATGATGCAGGTGGTGAGCGGCTATGCCCTCATTCCGTACTACACGGACGAAGAGGTCGAGTACCTGTTTTCGTTTCTCGATGGCGTCACGATGGACGGCAACTGGAGCCAGTATGCCTCGCCGCGCATGATGTGGAAGGAAATTCACAAGCATGACGCCGAAATACAGCAACAGCGGCCGGAGGTCTGGGCAAAGATTTCCAAGCAGCAGA
>CAYNVA010000130.1:0-2269 GCA_964400575.1 uncultured Thermodesulfobacteriota bacterium
ATGAGCGACAAAATCAGCATCCGCGGCGCATGCCAGAACAATCTGAAAAACCTCGACCTTGATATCGAGCTGGGGAAAATCACGGTCGTGACGGGCGTGTCGGGCTCGGGCAAATCAAGCCTGGCCTTCGACACGGTCTATGCCGAAGGCCAGCGCCGGTATATCGAAAGCTTTTCTGCCTATGCCCGCCAGTTCATGGACCGCATGGATAAGCCGGCTGTCGATTCGATCGAGGGCATTCTTCCTGCCATTGCCATAAACCAGACAAACGCCATCAAAACTTCGCGCTCAACGCTGGGGACGCTTACCGAGATCACCGACTATATGAAACTGCTCTTCCCGCGGCTTGCTCGCCTGTACTGCCGGGGCTGCGGCCGCGTGGTTGAAAAAGACTCAGCCGAGTCGATCTGCCGGGGGCTCATGGCAGACCATGCTGATTCAGCCTGCTCAATCACATTCCCCTTCACCGTTCCCCCTGCATCGGTTGTGCCTCTGCAGGAGGTGGAGGCTGGTCTGCGCGCTCAAGGGCTGTACAGAATTTTTTATGCGGGCATGGCGCAGGAAATCTCGATAGAACTGCTTGAACAGCATGCCGCAGCCGCGGTCAATATCCTTGTAGACCGGGTGACGATTACACCGCGCAATAAAAAGCGCCTTGTCGATTCTCTTGAAACCACGTTGAAATTCGGCAAGGGTCAGGCATCTGTCTTTCTTGCGGAGGCTGAGGCTCTACCGCTGAAATTCAGCACCGACCTGCACTGCCCCCACTGCAATATTCATTACCGCATGCCCTCCCCCGGCCTTTTTTCCTTCAACAGCCCGCTGGGCGCCTGCGACCTGTGCAAGGGTTTTGGCCGCACAATCGAGGTTGATCTTGATGCAGTGGTGCCCGACACGTCTCTGTCTCTCAAGGACGACGCTGTCAAGCCCTGGTCAACGCCATCATACCGCGAGGCCTACCATGATCTCATGGGCTTCTGCCGCAAGCGCGGCATTCCCGCGGACCGGCCCTACCGCGAGCTCACCGAAGAGCAGCGCTCAGCCGTTGTCAACGGCAGCGACGATTTCTACGGCATCATGGGCTTTTTCAAGTGGCTTGAAACCAGAACCTATAAAATGCACATACGGGTGCTGCTTTCAAAATACCGCGCCTACACCCTGTGCTCAGCCTGCGGAGGCACACGCTTCAAGGATGAGACCCTGCTGTATAAAATCGGCGACGCCTCCATTGCCGATGTCTGCAGCATGCCCATCTCGGACTGCCTGGGCTTTTTCCGCGCGCTGCAAGCCCATCCCTGTGCGGATAAGACCGTCGCGGTGCTGCTGCAGGAAATAGCCTCACGCCTCTCCTACCTTGAACGCGTAGGGTTGGGGTACCTCACCCTGGATCGCCAGTCGCGCACGCTCTCGGGCGGCGAAGTGGAGCGGGCAAGCCTTACCACAGCGCTTGGGTCATGCCTTGTCAATACGCTCTACGTGCTGGATGAGCCCAGCATTGGACTCCACCCGCGCGACACGCGCATGCTTATAGAAATTCTCAAGGGCCTGCGGGACATGGGCAATACGCTTATGATTGTAGAGCACGATCCCGATATCATCGCCCACGGCGACACGGTCATCGACATGGGACCGGCCTCAGGCGAACAGGGCGGCAGCATCGTTTTCATGGGACCACCAGCCGGGCTTCTCAAAAGCAGGCAGTCACTCACCGGGCAATACATGTCGGGGGCGCTTGCCATCAGGCCTCCCCGGCTGAGGCGCAGGCCCTCACCCGACTGCCGCCTGCAGGTTCGGGGTGCGGCGACACATAACCTCAAGCGGCTGGATATCACCATTCCCCTTGGCCTGCTGGTCTGCATAACCGGAGTTTCAGGCTCAGGCAAATCAACCCTTCTTGAGGAAGTGCTGTACAAAACCCTGTCCCGGCGCGATAAAAAATCCGGCCTCTGCTTTTTTGAGGGGAACAATGCTCCCGAGACCGTGATGCTTATGGATCAGGGCCCCATCGGAAGAACCCCGCGCTCAAACCCGGTCACCTACATGAAGGCCTTTGAGGCCATACGGGCGCTGTTTGCCCAGACCGATGCCGCACGCGAGCGGGGCTATACTGCTTCCACATTTTCCTTCAACAGCCAGGGGGGCCGGTGCCAGCAGTGCCAGGGCGACGGCTATGAGATGGTGGAGATGCAGTTTCTGGCAGATGTGTATGTGACCTGCCCGGCATGCCGCGGCAGGCGCTACAGCCCTGAGGTGCTTGAAGTCACCTGGC
>CAYNVA010000131.1:0-7753 GCA_964400575.1 uncultured Thermodesulfobacteriota bacterium
GACGCCAAAATCACCGGCAACCCAAACGTTGTTTTCATCGGGAGCTGAAACGGCAATGACATCATCGGAAGTGACCATCTTAATGGTGGGCATTTTCATCTTTTCTTTTGCCCTGCCGCACCCTGACGTGACAGTAAGCGCGGCGCCTATGGCGATAATTGCCGCGAAGTGCACATATCGTTTAAACATAACCCGGTCCCCTTAACATTGGTTGCACGCCTTTTCCCGTTCTTTCAACGACCAGATACGCAGCCGCCATCATTCTTCAGTAATGGTTATCGCCTCTTCCGGACAGGTATCGTGACATGCAAGGCACATGTGGCAGATATCCTTTGCTTCCTCAATAACCTGCGCCTTTTTTTTGCCGCCGTCGGCATCGATTAATGTCCAAAGCTCAAGGCTGCACATTTCAACACATTTTCCGCAGCCGCGGCATTTTGCGGCATCCACACTGTGCTTGACCATAAAACGCTCCGCTATCTTATAAGGTTGCTTTAAGCGCATCCACTGTTTTTTTAAATTCCTGATCTTCGGCATACAGCCGAACCATGGCATCAAAAAAGGGAAAGAGCGCCATGAAGTGCACTGCCGTATTGGGGTCGGTCCTGTCGCCTTTGATGATTTCCCCCTTTTCCCTGATCTCCATAAGATCGTAGCTGTTGTCAATTGCGCCGCACAGATCGATATCTTTCATTTTCATTGCAGCATGGCAGTCATCACGCATGCCGTTTTCAAGCACGACAGCGCCGTCTTTTATAACGATCGTTACCTCATCGCTATCCAGCTTCATACCGACTTTATGATCTTTAAAATCAGCCAGCATCTCCTTCGCCGCAGGATCGGAATTAGCAAAGCCTATCCCCTGTTGAAGTACATTAACAATGGCCATAGAAAGTCCTCCTGTTAGAAAAAAATATCGGGTAACTGTTCTGACATCGACACACCAACGCCCTGCCCCACTGGCCCGGCAAGCACTGCCCTGAAATATTCCCGCAGGGTTTTTTTGACCGCCGCGATCTTTCGCCTGGTTTCCTGCAGTTTTGCCCTGTCGTCGACAGCTGCAGCGGTCGTATAAAATTCAAGATACTTTTTCAAATACTCGGTATGGGGGGCAAGCGCGGCAAGCCGCATGCCTTCCCGCTCAATGGGGATAACAGCTGCCGTATAGATAATCGAGCAGAAAGCCCGAACAGCATCATGCTCTTCCGGACCCATTCCGGGCAGGTTTGAATATTTGTCCCAAAGGGGCCCCAGTGGCTCCACATATTTTTTTCTATACGGTTCATCTACCAGGCTGTCAACCGTGGGCACCAGATCAACCAGTATGGCAATGCTGTCCTTGCGTTCTTCCCAGCGGGAAAGAAATATCGGCAGGTCACAGCCTTCTGCGGGAAAAATGGTGCAGATGCCATAGTGCATGGCCTCTCCGACCATGATCCTGGCAATAACGATCTTTTCAATCTTATCTGCCGTAAACGCTTGAATGGTTCCGCTGCCGCCTGGAGCAGCTATATGCTCTGCAGCCGCAATATCCGTGCCTTTCCATTGTGTGAGCCTGACCAGTGGGAGCTGGTCAAGATGCTCCTTCATTTTTTCAAAATACGGCGCCCATGTCGTTTCAACCATTGCCTTGACTCCCTCTAAAAAATAAGACTGACGAAAAGCTTCTGTTTTTCCGCGCCAAAGAGCTTCTTTATCACTTCTCCGCCCGGGTCAAGCTCGCGAAAATATTTTTGCACCGCCCGCTTCCGCGTGATCACTTCATTTTTATAAGCAGGATCTTGTATGGGTTCTGCATTTTTCATGAGGTCAAGCCAGACACGTGCATATGCCACAACTGCATCAAGCACAGCCAGACGCACCTCCGGCTCCTCTACGCGGCCGTCAAGAGGATACGGGGACATGCTCGCGCGGGCCCAGGGCCATGGGGCATACCGTCTTTGAACCAGGCACCGGCCATCTTTTGTAAGGCCTGGCAGGGTGCGGTATGTGCGCCAGATATCCCCCAGGGGGTCAAGATATTTTTCGCGGTATTCCGGATGAACCGAGATATCAACTACCGGCATGAGGTCGACTGTAATGCTGAGCCGCGGTGCGCTCTCATCAAATTCGCAGGAAAAAATCGGGAGATCATAATCATCGCTTGCGGTAAGGTTCAGAGCGCAATACTTTGCCCTGCCCATGTAGTGGAGCTCGCCATAGGTTATTTTGTCTATTTTGTCAGATCCTTTTAACACATACGGCTTATAGAAACCGCTGGCAAGCGGCGTCTTATACTCCCGGGCCGGCTTAGTATCCATGCCGAGATACGTTTCAAGCGGCTCCAGCTCTAATCCTTCGAATAGCTTGCGCTGCACCACCACTTCATCTGCAAACTGAATCATGTCCTTGAAATCAACCCGCGCCATAGGCACCTACCTTCCGTGAAAAATTCTTACTAAACCTGCTCCTGGTTATGCAATCGACCGTGCCACAAGCTCCGCGATATCAAATCAGCTCCAGGGAGATAGAATATTCCTGCTTCGCGTCGCTAAAATTTTAAACACACAGCGGGCACGCGGTTATCAGCACATCAGCGCCGGTCTGAACTGCTTTATCAAGCCGTTCACGGGCTGTGTCAAGGGCATATGCTCTATTGCCCAGCCGAACGCTGCCGCCGGCACCGCAGCACCAGGCGTCTCTGCAGCTGCGCTCCATCTCAATGAGCCCTGATCCTGCAACCGCTGCAATCACCTTGCGGGGCGCTTCATATAACCCGCTGTATCTGTCAAGCAGGCAGGGATCATGGTAGGTAACCTTACAAATGTATTCTTTAAGACTACTACGAAAAGGATGATATTCCTTGAAATACAACTTGTCAAGATAAAAATCAGGCAATCGCAAGTCAGACTGCTCCTGGATGTATGTCATGCCCTCCTGTGAAAAGGAGGCCCGAATAATGTAACGGGCAATGTTTTATTTACCCGGGCAAAAGCTCCTTGAGCTTATCTCTGAACGCAGGCAATACCTTTTTCCAGTCGCCAACAACACCAAAATCGGCATAGTTGAAAATAGGCGCCTCGTGGTCTTTATTTATGGCGATGATACTCTTGGACTGGGCGCAGCCGCTCAGATGCTGGATGGAACCCGAAAGTGCTATGGCAATATAAAGATCGGGGTTAACAATTTTTCCGGTAATACCTACCTGCCGGTTAGGGGCCAGCCAGCGGTTATCGCAGGCAGGCCTTGAAGCACCAACCGCGCCGTTCAACAGCGTTGCCAGCTCCTGCAGCTGAGTAAATCCCTCGGCACTGCCGATGCCTCTGCCGCCGCTCACTATTACCTGAGCATCTTCAAGTCGTACCCCTCCTTCGTTTTCCCTTACCTTTTTCAACAATCTGGTTCTTATGGCTGAGGGGTCCAGGCCGGCATCAAGGGTAATGACCTCTCCCCGTTTTGAGGCATTGGGCTCTGGAGGTGGCATTACCTTGTCTCTAACCGTGGCTATCTGCGGACAGGAGTCGCACGTGAAGGTAGCCTGGGCATTTCCTCCGAAGACAGGCTTAGTTTGCAGCAAAAGCTTTGTGTCAGGGTCGATAGCAAGGCCAACACAGTCCAGAGTTGCCGTTGTGTCCAGCCTGAAGGCCAGAATTGGGGCCAGGTCACGCCCCACAGATGTCTGTCCCAGGATGAGAATCCGGGGCATCACCCGCCTGACTACTTTTTCCATCACTGACAGGTATGCATCTGTCTGGTACTCTTTAAGCAGCGGATCATCAACAACATATACTGTATCGGCGCCTAAGGCAGCAGCTTCTTGAGCCAAACTTCCCACATCACTTCCGACCAGCACAGTGCATAATTCCTGCCCCAGGTCATCGGCCAGCCTTCTGCCGCAGCCCAATACCTCCCTCGTGATCGAAGGCAGTGTGCCTTCGGCGATCTCGCAATACGTCATAATGCCTTTATAGTCAGCCATGAGATTTACCTTTTTTAGATTAGGTCACTTAGCTTTTTTCTTTTTTTCAACCTGATATACTGCCCGATTCTGGATTACAGGAGCTTGGCTTCCCTCACTTTTAGTGCCAGATTAGTTCCTGCCTCCTCCGGCGTTTCACCTCCTATGATCTGGCACTCGGTTTTCCGGCGCGGGGGCTCGGATAGCCTGACCAGGTTCAATCTCTTCAGTAGGGATACATCAATCCCCAGCGCTTGAGCACTCCGAATCGTGATGGGCATCTTCTGAGCTGCCTGAAGATCCTTCAACTTGGGGTATCGCAAATCGCCGATCTCGCTGCTCGCGGTAACCAGGGCCGGCAGGGGAGCCTCAACTACTTCATAGCCGTCCGACACCACCCGCTCCACCAGTACCTTCCCGTCGCTGAGCTCTACTTTGGTGGCAGCAGTGATGCAGGGAATCTTCAAAATCTCGGCAATACCGGAACCCACCTGGCCGGCATCCGTATCCGCCGCCTGCCTTCCGCAGAGGATAAGATCGTACTGGCCAATCTCCTGTATGGCGGCGACTAACAGGTGAGCGGTTGCATAGCTGTCAAGCTTTTCAAAGGCATTGTCTTCCAGCAGGATCAGCTCATCGGCCCCGGAGGCCAAAGATTTCCTCAGTACCGGCTTGGCCAGGTTTCGCCCTGCACTTATAACCGTTATCCTGGCGCCGTGAGCGTCCTTTATCTTAATGGCGGCTTCCAGTGCATTCTCATCGTAGGGGCTCATCACCGGCGGGGTGCCCTGCGGCACTATCACCCGCATTGCTTCAGGGTCAACTTTCGTGCCCGAGGAGGAAGCCTGTGGGTCAGGCACCTGCTTAATACAGACAATTATTTTCATATTCCTTCTCCCTCTTTTGGCGGCTCCGCTCCCCAGAAGTAGCTGCCGCTTCCGACTCTGTTGGGATCCAGCAGCTCCTTGAGCTTGCGCTGCCAGCGGTATTCCGGTGCTTTTGACAGCTTCTGTGCGCGAACCTCTTCGTTGGCATGCGTGCTCCGTGCCAGACCCAGGAGCATGCCGCCGGGAGGCCGGCCAAGCCCTGCTTTCAGCCTGTCGCCCTCGTCTGAAATTTCCGCTGCCGCCTTTGCCGAATCAGGGTCAGAGGGGTCATAGAAAACAAAGTCCTCCCATCCGGTGACACCGCCGCCGCCCTGGCCGCCTACCGGTCCCATCGCCTGATCACCGGCATCCGCGATTCTGCCGGCATATTTTTTCAATAACGCCTTGCCTGCTTCGATTTCCCCCGATGCCCAAACATCCGGAGAGGCCACCGAGTTATACGTATCGATAAAGCCTCCGGTGGCGGTAAAGTTGAGGCTCTTGAAGCAGAGCTTGATCATGAACAAAAGCACGTACCTCTGCATGGCCGGCTCATCCACCAGTGCTATGTTCCATCCTCCTGTCACGCGCAGTATTTCGTCTAAAACTTTCTTCTGATACTCAAGGTCCCGTGGCGTCATGCCAACCAGTATAAGCTGGAAGCAGCGCCGCATCTCTTCAGTAAGCTGTTGTATTTCGGGCGTTTCCAGCAGTTCCGGCAGGTCACAGAGCTGCCTGGCGGGATCAGTTACTATTTTCAGGAAAGCTGCCTGCAGCTCATCGCCCCACATGACAAACTGCCGGTGAGCGATATATCCTATTTCCGAGTCATAGATTCTGTAGATCGCATCAGCAAAGGCCTGCCAGCTGGGGAATGCCGGGAACGCAGCTTTAAAAAAGTCCTCGGGAAGCTGCGATGTGTAGGCCGGCACGGTACCTTCAATGGGCAGCGCTGTTGGGCCGGGCCAATTAACCAGGCGTATTGCAATCTTGGTCACAACGCCCCAACCCCCGGCGCCTCCCAGGGCGCCTCTGATTACCCCCTGTGTGCTCGGTCCCGGCCCCTCGGCACAGAACCAGCCAAGGCCGGAACCCAAAGAACCGGTCCTCAGTATGTCACCCGTGGGCATAACCCACTCGATCGACAGTATACTGTCCTGAGGAGATGCAAAATACATGCAGTCGGGCCCGCCACCCTGGAAACAGCACGCATTGGCAAGTACCGAGGTGCCGGCGCCGGCGCCGCTTATATGATTGTTCAACCCCTTCTTCATGGCTTCGGCTTGCAGCTGCCCAGCCACGACATAGGGCTCAACAACAGCAAACATATTTTGTTCGTCTATTTCCAGTATCTTATCCATCCGCCGCAAATCCAGCAGTATCTGCCCCTCCGCCGGCGGTGCAGCCCATGGCCCCCAACCCGTACTGAAAACATGAAACTTTAATTTGAACCGGTTACAGGCTTTGACTATAGCCTGAACCTCCTCAGCGCTGCCCGGCATAAGCACAGCCTCGGGCCGGTCAAAGAACTTGCTTCCGTCAGTTACGCCGGTTACCAGTTCTGCCATCCATTGATACGCATATGAATACAGCGTCGCCGGCTCCTCCGTTATATTATCCGGCCCTACGACGGCTTCCAATGCTTCATATACTTCTCTTGATAGTGCCATGGGTAATTCCCTTCTGTTAGATTGCCTGCTGAACGAGGTCTACAATGTCATACACCTTCATCTTTTCGCCCCGATCATTGACGGCGTCAGTGAAATTCCTCTCGCAGTGCGGGCAAGCGCTCACTATCGCCTCAGCTTCAGTGGCCTTTGCCTCTTCAATCCTCTCGCCAGCGGTCCATGAGGAAAATTCCGGATATCTTTCCCGTACCCCGGCGCCGGCGCCACAGCACCACGCATATTCCCTGTTTCTTTCCATCTCGACGAGCTTTATGCCCGGAATGCTTCTCAGCACATTCCTCGGCGGGTCATACACACCCAGGGCGCCGTTATACCTGGGCTTTCGCGGCTCGTATACCAGGACCTGACCGCGAATTTTCTTCTGCTCGCCCTTCCAGGGTACATAGGGTTCCCCTCGCCTTCCCAGATGGCAGGGGTCATGATAGGTGACAGTCATGGGAACGGTTTTGGTGAATTTTATCTTTCCCTCCTTGATAAGCCGGTCAAGATATTCCGTGATATGAATGACCTCTAACTTGAAATTTTTCAGCTCAGCAGGATACAGGCGCTTGAACGCATGGTAGCAATCGGAGCAGCCGGTAACCACTGTCTTCACGCCTGCAGTAGTCCAGGCATCATTATTGTTCTCGGCGTATTTAAGGAATTCCCCCCGGTACCCCATATCGCACAGCCTGCCTCCGCAGCAGTTCTCGTCCTTACCCATGATGCCGAAATCAATGCCGGCATTTTTGAGCAGGCTTACCACCGTCCGGGGTGTTCTCCAGAGCTCCTCATCAAAACTGAACCGGCAGCCGACGTGGAAAGCAACTTCCGCCTTCTCCCGGGTCAGGTCTTTCACATCCAGCCCCTCGGCCCAGTTAGCGCGATCAGCCTTGGGCTTCATCATCATATTGTCCTCCTTGCGGAGGTTGTCTATAAGGGGAATGTCCTGGAACGGGAAGCAGCCGTTGTCGATCAATTGAAATCGCAGCTGACGCATCACCTCGACGGGCTCCAAATCATACCGGCAAACCTTGCAGGCAACGTCACAGCACCCATCCAGCATGCATTTGAAAACTATGTCCGTCAAACCCTCATCGAAGCAACTGACCCTGTCCTCGAGAAGGGCCAGGGAGACGCATAGCCTCCCGCTTGCCGAGTAACTCTGGAACTTATTATACTCTATGCTGGGGCAGCCTTTTGCAAAGCGCCAGCTCTTCACCTGAGCAAAGGGAATCCATTTGCAATATGAGCACCTGGCGCATCTTGTCGCGGTAGCTCTA
>CAYNVA010000132.1:0-5551 GCA_964400575.1 uncultured Thermodesulfobacteriota bacterium
AGGTCGGAAAAGCCGGTATGCTTTGCGACGATGCGGCCTGTGCGGTCGATAATATACCCCATAGGCACGACGCCGACAAAAGATGGAAACAGCGAGGCGATACCGTTGTCCGTATCCAGCAGGACCGGGAAGGCAAAGCCATGCTCTTGGATGTATTTTGCAGTAACCTCCCGGTTATGCCGGCTTACGGCGATAAGAGAAAACTTATCCTTCAATTCCTGCCCCGTCAGCAGGCTGTTGAGAAACACAAGCTCTTCACGGCAATGGCCGCATGTGGGAGAAAAGAAAATCAGTATGACAGGCTTTTTTTCATAAAACCCCCTGATGCTTATCTTCGTGCCATCCAGTGCCGCACCCTCGAAAAAAGGCACCGGCGGCATGTCGCCCAGAACAGGCTCGTCAGCGGGAATAAAGCCTATCTTTATAATGCGGTTGACATACATGCGCAGTGCCTGCCCCAGATTGCCCTGCTGCGGGATAGTTGCAGCAGGCAGGCTGCCCATGAGCTCGCCCTTCTTGCCATACAGGAACAGGGCAAGATCTCCCGTGGGATTCAGGCTTTTAGCGATATCAGCCTTGCTTTGGATCAGCAGCGGAAAAGCGGCGCCATGCTGCTTATTGAATTTCAGGACCTCCTCAGTACGGTTGTCATTGCTATTGACCCCCAGCACTTCGAAATTATACTCGCCTCTAATACGATACATGTCCTGCAGAAACTGAACCGCCTGGCCTGCTCTGGGATTGTCGATAGAGTAGGCAAGAACCATGAGTGCCTTGCCCTTGAAGCGGTCCGTATTAAAGGCTGTCGGCGCAGGCAGCGGCGCAGCATTTTGCCTCATGGCGGGATTTGCATAGGGCTGTGCGTCTACAGGGTTCACTGATGGAACAAGCAGCCATAAAAGCGCTGCTGCGATAATAGTGTTTCTCATGAGCACCTATCCTTAACAGTGTAATTTCAAAACACTATAAATATTTATGCTGTTTTTGTCAAGCGGGCCTGATGTTCCGATGTTCCGGCCGCTACCGGCTGTTCACTGAAGCCTTGACTGAAATCGGGAGAATGGGTGCCGTCACCATGATCATGAACGGCCATGCTTAAGCGCAATGACCATGAACAGCAAAATGAGCGGCCCCTGCGTCGGTGATTGCAAATAAGGCTTTTTTGATATATATCATGCAACATGCTGACGGGCGCTTTCCTCACGGCTTCGGGCAAAAAAGTGTCCGTTTTATTCCCGGCTCATTATTAAAGCTGCAAACACTTTCTGAAAGGCGGAGTCATCATGCACAACAGCGATATAAACACTCTTCTGATTGAACTGCTGCAGCTTCGCAAGCCGCCGGTAGCAGTGAAAATATGGGGCGAAGAGCCCCCCGCTGTTCCCCGCTACCAGGACACCGCCTTCCCGGGCATCTGCACGCAGATAGGCGAAGTGCTCGAAAGCGGCGCCACCTTTTACACCGTTCCGGGCCAGTGCTTCTGCACAGGCGGCCTCATAGGCACAGGCGTGCTGCCTCCATTGTCTGAAGAGGAGCGGCTTGGGTCCATTGAAGCGCACATGTCGATAAGCCGGGATTATCCGGATGTAGCGGCAGCCCAGTGCTACAATATTAAGATGGACGAACTTATTCCCAGTGTGAAGAAAAAAGCCGCTGCGGTGCAGCTGGGGCTCCTTACCGCTGTTGAAGCACCTGATCTAGTGCTGCTGTTTTGCACGCCAAAGGCCGCTGATATCCTGACCCGCACCTATGTCTACATAGCCTCCGAACCGATCCACGGCTTTGGCGGCAACGGCGCATGCCCCTTTAACATCCAGTATCCCTTTGTAACCGGCAAGCCGGCATTTTCCTACAGCGATGTGGCCTGGCGCAAGTTCGTGAAGCTGGAGGATGATGAGCTGACGGTAAGTTTTCCTTTTGAGCTTTTGAAGACATGCATCCGGAATCTGCCCATGATTCGCGAAGCCTATCTTCACTATGCAGAACCGGCTGAGTAATATCTTTTAAGGAGGATCAGGCATGAAAATAGTTATTGATACGGCCAGATGCAAAGGCTCTCTTGAATGTATCAAAACCTGCCCGCAAAAAGCCATAACGCTGGTGAACGGCAAGGCGGTCATAGACCAGGCCAAATGCGATGGCGACGGCATCTGTATCCCGGCCTGCCCCAACGGCGCTATTCAGCCGGAAGATTAAGCCCCTGCGCCGCACAGCCCTGAGCAGCAGGGTGAGTGGGATTATCAACTAGTCAAGTAGTGTCAACTCAATAGTCAATAGTAGTCAATAGGGGGACGTTGTTTACAAAGTACACTTTCTTTTACTGTGCTCGTTTCAGCATAAAGCATCAACTAGCATCAACTAGGGGACGTCCATGAATAAATGAATAACTTATTTTGACAACTGGCAATTCTTCTCTTTTGCAATCTTTTCGCCTCGCCGCACTGCATGCACTATTGCCGACTGCGTTAAATGATAACGCCGGGCTAGCGACATTCCATCAATGCCCAATTCCCGCACCGCCCAGTAGATCGCAAGGCTTCGGGCCTCTACCCGCTGCTTCTCCCGCCCCCTGTTCCTCAATTCATCCAAGGCTATGCCACAAACCCTACAAACCTTCTGCTCTACTTTATCAATATCATAGCCCCTGCGCTTCAATTCATGCCGCCGGCTAAACTTCTCCTCTGCACGGGCAAGCACCTGCTCTACAAACCCTCCTTCTCCCAGTATCCTCACATCTCCCTTTACCCGATCCTGCCCTTTTTGCCGCAGCTTCTTTACCGCTTCCCATCCCCCCATACTCCGTATCAGCCCCCCGCCTACCAGCTCCGGCCGCCTGCCCTGCGCTATCCCCTCCGCTACATACTTGCTGTACTGCTGCCGCGCCCGCTGTTCTTTTATGCCGAACAACTCAAGCACATTCCCTGTCTGCTGCCAGATGCAGCTGCGTTCCCCCATCAAAGCGCTGTGTCCGCTATACTCATAGCTCTTCAACTCTTCCAGTGTTGCTACAAGTCCAGCCCGCAGTGGATTTAAATGTATGTAGCGCACCAGCTCCTTTAAATATATATCCTCCTGGCAAATTATGGATTTATACCGGTTTTGAAACAACTGCCCGTGCCTGCCATGACGTCGATTGAAATATCCCGCATACCCCGTCAGTAGTCTCCTCATCAGTGTTGACAGGCTCATATCTCCGGTCCGCAGCAGTACATGCACATGATTTGTCATCAGCGCCCAGGCATAACAGCCCGTGTTGCTTCCCTGCACCAGCGCCCCCAATCTTTGGACAAACCTATCCTTATCATCCGCACCCCGAAATATGCTTCTCTTCTCTATCCCCCGGATTATTACATGATGCAATATCCCGGCTGCGTCTAATCTGGCTGTCCGTGGCATGCTCTATACATTATTTTATTTACGATTCCCTGTCAATTCATTTATTCATGGACGTCCCCTATTTGTCTTTTACGATTCACTGTCAATTCATTTATTCATGAACGTCCCCTATTTGTCAAAATACTTTAGCTTCAATGTTACAGCATGATTCACTAACAATTTGAGTATTGGTTTTGGGTGCTAGCATCATTACTTTTATTTTATTGCAGCATAGCTCTCCTTGTTTATAGTGCTTAGTTTTTTCGATAGCTTCATGAAGGAAAAGGGGACAACCGTCCCCTTTTTTTTATTCGGGCGAACGCGGGAACAACAACCAAAAAGCCCAACATGGCGGCTGTCGCCAGGCCGCAGGCCAAGCAGCCGCCAGCTGCAGGACTTCAAAAAAAAGAAAGCGGTTGAAGAAAAATCCTCAACCGCTGTCATGCTTTCTTCTCAATGGTGCGCGTTGCGCACCCTACCGACTATTTCCCTTTTAAAAAATTTTCAGCATCAATTTCTTCAGTGCGCTTCATCACATGTTTTGAATAAAAATCTGCTTCCCCTAAGAGATTAGCCCCGTCACCTTGTTGTGGTTTAATTTCATTATTTATAATATCTTCGGAACAAATTATCCGCATATCGCTGAAGTAGTATTTAGATAAGCGGTAGCCATTTGTCATGTTTGCCACAACGCGGCTTAATCGTTCATTGTAGCAGTATAATCTTTCCAGGCGAGCTACCATAAAAAGCTTGCCTTGATCGAAATAATATATTGTCTTAATTTCTTTATTTGATAAGCCAATCCATACTACAATTTTTTTTAATGTTGACCCCATCAAATAAGAATCCAAATATCCTCCATAATCAGTCCCTGTTAGTATACTTGCAGAAAATTTATTCATTTTCTGCTCGCTGCCATTAATGGCTTCGGAAAGCTGCTCCATTTTAGCTTGATCACATTTTCCGGCCATTGCCTTCATAGGAACAACTACAAGAAACATCCCCATCAAAAAAACAAATGTCTTCATTACGCACCCCATTTATTTAACGGGCAAGGCCTCAACGAAATCCTTTGGCGATTTGCTTGATTTGGATTTTATTTTGATCTGCTCTTGCAGATAATTATTGTATAACGCTATCAAGTCACTGATTTTATTAATTTTCCCCGGCAAGCTACTAAGGGCATATTGAAAATGGGGCTTATCAACTATACTTTTCCAACTACCACCCCACTCTAAGCCTGTGATGTCGTCAATTTTCCCGGCAGTATCATATGCTTCATCTTCAGTTAAATATTTTTTTGCCTTTTCACAATCAGTTTCACCTTTCGTCAACTCAAAAATACCTATATCATAAGCCAATCCCCAAACATGATAGCTTTGCAAGCCCGCAGCTCGGGTATTTGTGGTAGGTATATTATTTTGTTGTTCAACTGTTCTTAATCCCTCGATGATTTTTGCACACTTGCATTTCTTTTCAGCTTTCAATTTTTCATTTACTTTTTCAATATGCTTCCGTGCCATTGGCTGAAGTTTCGAAAAAAGTGTCCCGATATTAGCTTCAGTTCGAGAATCCAATAATCCTAAAATGTCATAAGAATTAACTGGATCATTCCAAACAGTCGCATACAAATTCAGGCCACCTTCTTCTTCCATCGGGTCTCTATTCAGCCACCGTCCGAGAGTAGGCGAGTAATATCTGTAGCCATAATAATACAGCCCGGTCTCAGCATCGAGATACTTTGTGGAGAAGCGGAACGGGTTGTCACCGGTGGCCACAATGGGATTGCCGTAAGGATCGTATTCGTAATGCGAGGCAATGCTACCGTCATTATTCAGCAGTTCAGATACATTGCCGTTGCCATCATACGTGTACTGCTGCGCTGCACCGTCTTTTACTCTGGCCAACAGCCCACCAATGCCGCCTGCACCTTGCAGGCTGCCGGATAAATCCAAACCCCAAACATAAAAGCTGGTTGATGGTTGATTGTTTATCGTTGATTGCTCTTTAACAAGATTCCAGCCGTCGTAGATGAAGGTCGTTGATGATGTCAAAGACCAGGAGCCGGAGGTAAAGGTGGATACTTTCTTTTGAGCACGGCGGCTCATGTAATCGTACACATATTCCACTTTGGTTGAGCCGTCAACAGGGGTTTGGGGGGCGACGGCAATCAGGC
>CAYNVA010000133.1:0-1975 GCA_964400575.1 uncultured Thermodesulfobacteriota bacterium
TGGGTTTCGGGGGCATATTGAGTATTCATTGTTTGTATGCGTGTGTAGGGGCAACCCTCGCGGTTGCCCTTATATCTTCCGTAGGGGCACCCCTTGCGGTTGCCCTAATTGTTTCGTCCCCCGGTACACCTCTTCAAACAATTCTTCCGGTGTCTGCGCATCGGGTTTGCGTTTCAGCGCTTCCTCTACCATGCGCATGGCATCTGAGCGGTTATGACCGAGCTGCTTCACAAGCACGTCGATAACCTGTTTCGAAAAATCACCGGGCGGTGGCATATGCGGGCGCTCGTCTTCCCTCATGAGCGCGTATTTACCCACTTTGCCGTTCAATTCTGAAATCATCATATCTGCCTTGCGCCGTCCGACACCTTTCAGTTTCATGATGGTCGGCACATCTCTCTCCTCAATAGCGCGGGCTATAACCGCAACAGGAAGGGTGAGCGCCCTGGCGGCAGTCGATGGCCCGATATCTTTAACAGTTATAAGATGCTCGAAAAACTCAAGCGCTATTTCGGTCGTAAAACCGATAAGCACCGGCTTTGGCTGCTGCACAGTCTGATGATATGAGATAAAAAGCTCCACCTCATCCTCTCCTACCCGTTTGCCCATGAACTCCTGCCAGACAATCTCCGGCAGCAGTATTTCATAGCCCACACCGCCTGTCACAACGACGATATAGCCATCTTCAGCCCTGAACAGTGTACCTTTGATATAGCGGATCATTGTAGTATTTTAGATTTCTGATTTTGGATTTTGGATTGCACTTTTATTTATAATTACCAATTAAAATATCCCTTCCGGGATAAAACCATCAGCGCAAGGGCCGCGGCATCGGAGGCATGATCAGGCTTGATGTCTTCCCGCCTGCCCAGCATGCGCTTTACAGCCTGGCTCACCTGCTCTTTTGATGCCCTGCCATTGCCCGTGAGGCAGCTCTTTACTTCGGTTGGCCGGATTGTAAAAACCTCTATGCCGCGCTCCTGAGCCGCAAGATACAGAACGCCCCGCACTTCGCCAAGTTGTACAGCCGCATTCGGAAACTTGTCAAGCACATACACATCTTCAAGCACCATAACACTGGGCTTCCATGTATCAATGAGATCGCAAACGCCAAGATATATTTTCTGCAGCCGTTCCGGAGTCGCCATGATTGATGTGGTCTTAATGGCGCCCCAGGAACAGAGCTCACCGCCCTGTTTGAAGCTGCCGATAACGGCAAAGCCGGTTGCAGCAAGACCGGGATCAATGCCCAGTGCCCGGTGTCTGTATTTTTCCCGTTCAGCTGTAAGCGACATATAGTGGTATTCCCAGTAGAAACAACTCATTCCGCCGCGGCGGAGTCTCAACTGCAAGTAGAGAAAAGACACATTGTCACGGTTAGCAACCTCAATCTAACATATAAGGACATGTTGTCAAACTATAAAGAATGCCTTGTTTTTTATTGACAGCCGCAGCACTTCTGCTTATAGTTTTCGGACGTTTCAGCACAGGCTGCAGCTTCAGTTTATTCTGACCTGATTTTGGGATGAGAGATTGAGGATATAAGATAGTGAGAGACGAGCAAACCGCAAGCCAGCCCGGCAATGGTTCTTCTACTACAGCACCACCTGCCCCCCTGCTGCCTCAAATCCTGGAAAAATACAATACCGAAGAAGTTACGTTTCTGGATGTGGGGCCAACCCAGCATGCGCTGAGAGGAAAGACTCTTTCGGAAATATTTCCCGCCACCCATGATGCTTTTGCCGCCATGTTCGATTCCGAACGGACAAACCTGACAACCATTTATTTTCAGCTCAGCGCCGGGTATCCCGAGGGATTCAAGGTTCGCATGCCGGCATTGAAAGTTACGAAAACATCCTATCAAATAGGCCTTCTTGAGTATTCAAATCTCAATCCGAAAAATTCGGTTTTCCGCTCTGACAGTGAAAAGGAGTTTTCCAGTTACATTCCGACAACGCTTCAGAAGGTCCATTTT
>CAYNVA010000134.1:0-2047 GCA_964400575.1 uncultured Thermodesulfobacteriota bacterium
GGATTCCTTTCTTGTCATTCCCGCTTGACGGGAATCCCTTTTGGTGTGCTGAAAAATGATTCCGGACAAGCCGGAATGACCGAGCCATGTATTGGTCTATACCACATGAATAATGGTTATAGTAATTTGTTAAATGCTCTAGCCTCATGCATAAAGGAAGCCACAGGATGATGGGCTGCGCAACAGAACAAAATGTTTGCTTAATGGCTTTCATAAAAATCAAGGAAGCTGCCTCTGTTTAGCTTGAAACTGGACCACAACCGGAGATTATTTGTTCATGACACCACCAAACCGCCACATGTCGCGGCGCGATTTTCTGATCCGCACGACGGTTTTTGCCGCCGGGGCCTGCGCAGGCACGAGCTTTTTGTTGAAACCTTTTGCCCGCGCCCTCAATGCCGAAGCCGCCGGCGGCACAGCGCCCCGGATAGCCTTTATCCTTGATGATGTGGGGTTCAATGTCGAGCGGGTACGGCCTTTTCTGGAGCTGGGGGCACCGCTTACCTATGCGATTCTGCCGCATATGCAGTTCTCGGGCAGCCTTGCCGAAAAGATACACGGGCGGGGCCACGAGATTATGCTCCATCAGCCCATGGAGCCGCATAACAGCTCTCTTAACCCGGGTCCCGGCGGGCTGTATCTTTCGCAGAGCAAACAGGAGATGGAAAGGATTCTGCTGCGGAACCTTGAAAATATTCCTCATGCCGCGGGCTTTAACAATCACATGGGCTCCCGCTTTACCGAATCGCGGCCCAAGATGCAGGAGGCGCTTGCATTTTTTCTCGAGCGGGAATTTTACTTCGTTGACAGCTGCACCTCGGAGCGCTCCGTCGGCTTTGCCACGGCCCGCGACATGAACATGATGGCAGCCTGTTCCCATGAATTCACCGACAATATCCGTACTGCCAGCGCTGTCTACGGGCAGCTCGTGAAGCTCAAAGCCCATGCCATAAAGCATGGCTGCGCTGTCGGCATCGGCCATCCCTGGCCGGAAACAGCCCAGGGCCTCGGGCAGTTCCAGAAGGAGCTGAAGGGATCAAATTTTAAAATGGTGTATGCTTCGCAGATCACCTGTACCTGATGCAATGCCATGAACTGTTCACCACAGGCTCGGAGCGCGCAGAGAACAAACCGGTTTTTGTTTTTCGCTGAGAGGGCGAAAAACAAAAAGGCCTGCTTCATTATACTCGGCGTTCACTATGACTTGATCGAAGCGGGCGGTATCTGGAATTGCCGATTTTCCATTACTTGAAAGTGGGGCACCGGACAAGTACCCAATGCATCCCTGGGACAAGCTGCAGGTGGCTGCCAAAACGGTGCGCACCTGTCCAGCCGGCGCCTCTACCATTTTGAAATTTTTCAGACTCTGCCGAAATCGTCTTCCAGCCGTTCGATATCGTCTTCACCAAAATAATCACCCGTCTGGATTTCAATAAACGCCAGTTCATCTCCTGAAGTATTGGCAACACGATGTTGTGTCCCGCGGGGAATATCGACCGCCTGACCGGCAGAAATATGCAGCACCGCGTCATCAAGCGTCACCGATGCCAGACCCTGCACGACAAACCAGTGCTCGCTGCGGCGCCGGTGGCGCTGCAGGCTGAGGCGCTTGCCGGGATAAACGACGATCTTCTTTACCTTGCAGAACGGCTCGTCCTTCAGCACTTCATAGTAGCCCCACGGGCGGTGGTCGGTTTCTTTGCTGTCCATGACGTTTACCTGAATTTTGGAATTAGAATTTTGGATTTAAAGTGATCCTGTTTTATTAGATAGAAAAAGCTGCGCTATGAAACAGCGATTGTGAATTTGACGCTTCCCGCCTACAAGTCCGGGCATCCCGGTCATTAAGATTGATTCCGGTCAGAAAAACCCGCAATCCAAAATGTAAAATCCAAAATTACCGCAGCTCCCGCAGCCGCCGGACGCGCTCTTGAATGGGCGGATGGGTGCTGAACAGGTTCATGATACCGCCGCCGGTAAAAGGCTTAACAATGAACATATTCTCCGTGGCAGGGTTGGCCTTGAGCGGCACGCGCTGCGAAGCAGA
>CAYNVA010000135.1:0-7681 GCA_964400575.1 uncultured Thermodesulfobacteriota bacterium
TCTACGCATGCCGGGGCAGATATAACTCACGAGCCGGGGAAAAGGGCTGAAGAGTCTCGTGTCTCAGCCCCTGCTGGCCGCAGGGATACAAAGCCGGAGTTTAAGCCCGCTTCCTCATGGATACCCCTGCAGGATGCAGCAGGAGAGGCGCAGCCGGCCGTGCCCACTGAGAAACATGACTGGCGCGCACGAATCAGCGACCGCGACGAGATGCTCAAGCAGGCAAAGACCGATCAGCGCTACTGGTACAGCGAAAGCCACGGCAGCGAGAAACGCAAGAAACCGGCATGACGATTTTAGATTTTAGAATGCGGATTTTGGATTGAAACGCAGTGCTGGATGTCGCGCCGGGTTGTATTTTTTTACAAATAATACATGGTATGCACAGCCCACCCGTGGGCTTACATAATTTTTTGTGAGGTTTTTATGGCTGAGAAGAAAAAGCCGGCAGCAATAATGACAGTCTGTGATGCAACGCAGACCATGCTTGATGCTGCACGGGCTCAGGGTGTTGAAACAATTTTTGACCGTGCATCAACGATGAAGCCCTGCCCGATAGGGGCTGAAGGCATTTGCTGTAAGAACTGCGCAATGGGGCCTTGCCGGGTTACTCCTCCGAAGGGCGATGAGCCTGCCAAGGTAGGATTGTGCGGCGCAACGGCTGAGACGATTGCTGCGCGCAATTTTGCCCGCATGGTAGCCGCAGGTTCGGCCGCTCACTCAGACCATGCCCGCGGCGTTGCCGAGGTATTTTTTGCTGCCGCCAAAGGCGAGATACCCGGCTACGGTGTGAAAGACGTGCAGAAGCTTCTCCAGCTTGCCATGGATTTCGGCCTTGATGTTGAAAATATGGAAGTCAGTGCTATTGCTGTCGAGGTCGGCAGGCGCTGCGTTGCTCAATTCGGACAGCAGGAGGGTGAGCTGGTATTTGCTAAACGTGCGCCGCTCAAGCGTCAGGAGCTGTGGCGCAAGCTCAATCTTATGCCCCGCGGTATCGACCGCGAAGTTGTGGAGCTGATGCACCGCACGCATATGGGTGTTGATCAGGATTACAAGAACCTGACCGCACAGGCGGCCCGGGCTGCCCTGGCCGATGGCTGGGGCGGCTCAATGATTTCAACCGAGCTGCAGGATATTATGTTCGGCACCCCTGTGCCTATCACGGGTACCATTAACCTTGGCGTTCTTAAAGAGGACGAGGTGAACATCATTGTCCACGGCCATGATCCGCTCATGTCAGAGATGGTCGTCGTGGCCTGCCAGGACCCCGAGATGATTAAACTGGCGCTGTCAAAGGGCGCAAAGGGGCTTAACCTTGCCGGCATGTGCTGCACGGCAAGCGAGATTCTCGTGCGGCACGGCATACCGGTAGCGGGCAATTTTTTGCAGCAGGAGCTTGCCATTGTGACCGGCGTGGTGGATGCCATGGTTATTGACGTGCAGTGCGAAATGCAGGCACTGCACCGCGTGTCGCAGTGCTATCACACGCAGCTTATCACAACATCGCCCAAGGCAAAAATACACGGAGCAAAGCATATCGAGTTCAACGAGCATGATCCTGTAAACACGGCCAGGATGATCGTACGTGAAGCCATCGAAGCCTATCCTCGCCGAAAAAGCAAAGCAGTTATTCCCGACATACGGCAGGATATGGTGGTGGGCTTTTCGCATGAAACCATCACGTATCTGCTCGGCGGCAAGTTTCGCGCTTCCTACAGGCCCCTCAACGACAACATCATCGGAGGACGCATCAGGGGCATTGCAGGAGTTGTTGGCTGCAATAATGCCCGGGTCGGCCATGATGAGGGCACGCTGCGGCTCATAAAAGAATTGATAAAGAACGACGTGATCGTACTCACAACCGGTTGCAGCGCCATGGCCTGCGGCAAGGCAGGGCTTCTTGTGCCTGAGGCTGCGGCCAAATACTGCGGCGCAGGTCTTGCCGAGGTTTGCGAGACCGTGGGCATACCGCCGGTGCTCCACATGGGCTCCTGTGTTGATAATAGCCGAATCCTTATGGCAGCCACTGCTGTTGTTAAAGAAGGCGGGCTGGGGGATGATATTTCCGATCTGCCCGTAGCAGGGGCTGCTCCCGAGTGGATGAGCGAAAAGGCGCTTGCCATTGGGCATTATTTTGTCGCATCAGGGGTCTACACCGTTTTCGGCGTAACCTTCCCGACTACGGGGAGCAAAATTTATCAGGATTATCTTTTTAATGAACTTGAAAATGAATGGGGCGGCAAGTGGGATTTTGCGCTTGACCCGGATGAAATGGCCCGCAAGATGATCGCACATATCGATAAGAAGCGCAAAGCCCTTGGCATTGATAAGGCGCGTGACCGTGTTCTCTACGATATGGCGATGCGCAGGGAGCTTGATGCGGTTTAAACGAGGATTGAGGCATTAGGGGTTATGGTAGTTCAATTCCCAAATTCCTAAATTCCCAAATTTCCAAATTCCTAAATCCCTAAATTCCTGAATTAGAGGTTCGTCGTGTCAAAAATCATTGCATCAGCAGCAATACGTGGTGCTCATAAGATAGCTTGCCGGGTTGAACGGAAATATGCCGGGGTGCTCAAGAAATATGGCCCGGCAAAGGAGATAGGCTTTCCCGATACTGCCTATTATCTGCCGGTTATTTATGCCATGCTGGGCATACCGGTGCGCACGCTTGGCGACTGCCAGATCGTTTTTCAGCATGCCCGCAACCTGCTGCCGCAGCTCGTGGCTGACCATACGCATCTGCCGTATCTGGCCCCCGCCCTTGATGCAGGCATGGCAACTCTTTTTTACGAAGAGATTGAAGAGGCAATCAGGTATCTCGAACAGCCAGGCTTTTATCTGGCAGGCGAGGATGTGGGCGACAGCGCCATCTGGCTGGGTGCTGCAAACGATGTGATCCTGCGCAAGCGCGGCGTTGAGTTTGTGGATGGCACAGCCCCGGGGTTTGCCGCTATTCTTGGTGCAGCGCCTGACAAAGAAACAGCAGCCCGTCTTGCACAGGAGCTTCAGACAAAAAACCTGTATGTATTTATGGCAGGCGACAACAATGGAAAGCACTTTTCTCAGCAGCTTGTTGACGGGAACGTGCAAATAGGCTGGAATACGCGACTCGTGTCAT
Source organism: uncultured Thermodesulfobacteriota bacterium (assembly GCA_964400575.1). Classification (GTDB taxonomy): domain Bacteria; phylum Desulfobacterota; class WTBG01; order CAIYCZ01; family CAIRTM01; genus CAIWCT01. The sequence continues at coordinate 3,122 of CAYNVA010000135.1, forward strand.
TTGGCCCTGACACGTCAGCTGCGGTTTTCGCCCTGGGCTTTGCCGTGCGCGCTGCCATGGCTTTTGGCGCTGTGAAGCCGGGTGATTTCAGGAAGAATCTCATCTACAATAAAGACCGTATATTTGCCTTTGTTCTAGCACTTGGTCCCGTGTCGGATGAATGGTACGCAAACGCTGCCGGAGCTATCAATTTCGGCTTTCCGGTTATAGCAGATACCGCCATTCCGCAGATCCTGCCAACCGGTATTTGCACCTATGAGCATGTCGTGTCAAGCGTGCCCTATGACCAGATGGTTTCCCGGGCGGTTGAAGTGCGAGGGCTTAAAGTTACCATGGCCGAGGTCCCCATACCTGTTGCGTACGGGCCTGCCTTTGAAGGGGCGCGCGTGCGGGGTGATGATATTTATCTTGAAGCAGGCGGCGGCCGTACGGCAATGGTCGAGTTCTCAGTTCTTAAAAATATGAACGAGGTTGAGGATGGAAAAATAGAGGTTGTCGGCCCTGATCTTAGCGATATCAAAGCAGGAGAGAAATTGCCGCTTGCCATTTATGTCGAGTTTGCCGGCCGCCAGATGCAGGAGGATTTTCTTCCGATTCTGGAGCGGCAGATTCATCACCTGATTAATTATGCCCAGGGCCTCATGCATATCGGCCAGCGCGATATCTCGTGGCTGCGTGTTGCAAAGCAGTCCGTGGATAAGGGCTTTACCCTGAAACATATCGGCTCGATCCTGCACACCATGTTTCATAAAGACTTCGGCACCATATTTGATAAGGTTCAGATTACCCTGCATACTCAGGAGCCTGCCGTGCAAGCTGTTTTGCAGGATGCCCGCGTGGCTTTTAAAAAGCGCGATGAGCGCATTGCTAACATGACCGACGATTCTGAAGCCATTTTCTATTCCTGTACGCTGTGTCAGTCTTTTGCGCCATCTCATGTGTGTGTCGTAACTCCCGAGCGCACGGGGCTGTGCGGCGCCTATAACTGGCTTGACTGCAAAGCATCCAATGAAATAAATCCCACCGGCCCCAACCAGCCGATTGAAAAGGGCGAAACCCTTGACGGGCTGCGGGGCAGCTGGGAAGGCGTGAACGCATTTGTGAAGCAGCATTCGCGCGGAAAGGTCGAGACCGTCAACGCCTACAGCATAATGCGCAATCCCATGACCTCGTGCGGTTGTTTTGAATGTATTGCCGCTGTGCTTGACACGTGCAATGGCATCATGGTTGTTGACCGCGACCACAGCGGCGAGACGCCTTCCGGCATGAAGTTTACAACGCTTGCAGGCTCTGTGGGCGGCGGAGCGGTTACTCCCGGTTTTATAGGCCACAGCAAGCATTATATAGGCTCGAAAAAATTTCTGCAGGCTGAAGGCGGGATCAGGAGACTGGTGTGGATGCCCAGGCGGCTGAAAGATGAGCTCATGGAAAAGATAAACGAGCAGGGCAGCCGTTTGGGAGTGGAAAATTTTGCTGACCGTATTGCCGATGAGACAGTGGGCATTACTCAGGAGGCGATAGTAGAGTTTTTAAAAGAAAAGAAGCATCCAGCGCTTGAAATGGAAGCTATTGTGTAAGAGCGTGTTTTAAAAGGCATGTTTTTGGTGGATTCGCCCTGAAGTATGACTCCAATAAGGGCGCAGAGCGCTGGCAGGGTGGAACAAGCGAAGCGGTCCCACCCATAAAAACGGGCTTAATCCACCCTACGCGTGATCATTTTATACTTTTAAAACACGCTCTAAGGTCTGTATGCCAGCCAATGAACAGGCATACTCAAATGAACGGTGCCCGCAACTCATCAGAAGAGCTTAATTGCAGGAGTAGAGTATGGCTTTAACCGGAATGGATATTTTTAAACTGCTGCCCAAGACCAACTGTCAGGACTGCGGCGTGGCTACCTGTCTGGCATTTGCCATGAAGCTGGCCGCAGGGCAGGCCGAGCTTGACGCATGCCCGCATATATCGGCGGAAACCAGAGAAAAGCTTGAAGAGGCATCGGCCCCGCCCGTGCGCCAGGTGGTCATCGGCACGGGTGAGAATGCATTAAAGATTGGCGGAGAGACGGTTCTATTCAGGCATGAAAAGACTTTTGCAAACAAGCCGGGCATCGGTCTTTTGATGAGAGATACGATGAGTGTGGCCGAGATCGACGCCAGGCTCGATAGATTTCAAAAGCTTGAATACGAACGCGTCGGGCTTATTCTTCGGGCCGACCTTGTAGCCATTGAAAACGCATCGGGAGATACGAAGAAGTTTACCGTGCTGATTAAAAAAGTTATCGGTGCTGGCTGTGCCAATCTGATTCTGATCGCCGATACGGCCGAGGCGCTTGCGGCGGGTGCTCAGGCTGCCGCCGGTTTCCGACCGCTTCTGCATGCGGCGACACAGGAGAATTTCGATGCAGTTGTAAGGATTGCTCAAGACTGCAATTGTCCGCTGGCGGTGAAAGGCGCAAGCCTTGATGAGGTTGCAGAGCTTACTGAAAAGCTTGCCGCCATGAAATTTAAAGATATAGTGCTGGATTGCGGATCAGGTGATTTTGTTCGGGCCTTTCAGGACAGTGTTATAACCCGTCGGTCTGCGGTTGTGAAAAAGCTGCGAACACTTGGGTATCCAACCATTGTGTTTCCCTGCCGTATGACTGAGGACCCCATGTATGAAGCGGTGATCGCCTCGGCTTTTATTACCAAGTATGCGGGCATTATCGTTTTGTCCGAACTTGAAGGGCATAATCTGTTCCCCCTTGCCCTGCAGCGCATGAATATTTATACCGACCCGCAGCGGCCCATGGCAACCACGGAGGGAATTTATGAGATCAACAACCCTGACGAAAGCTCTCCGGTTGTCATTACGAGCAATTTTTCGCTCACCTATTTTATCGTTTCTTCTGAAATCGAGACGAGCCGTGTTCCAACATGGCTGCTTATTAAAGACGCCGAAGGCCTTTCCGTGCTCACGGCATGGGCTGCGGGCAAATTTTCGGCTGACTCAATTGCGCCCTTTATAAAGAAATCCGGCATTGAGGAGAAGATCAAACACCGGAAGCTTGTCATACCCGGCGCTGTGGCCTCCATTAGCGGCGAGCTTGATGAAGCACTCGTTGGATGGGAAGTTCAGATCGGGCCACGGGAAGCATCAGCCCTGACACCGTATTTGAAAAACTGGAAAGCGGCTTAGCAATTTTGGATTTTAGATTGATGATTTTGGATTGCAAAATTCAGAATATAGAATAAAATCGTACCTGAGGCTTAGATATTGTGTGGAGCGCGGAGTGCAGCGCCATTGAATAGTTTTTTTGATTATAATTTGAAATTACGGAGATGACCTATGATACTGGCAATTGCTGAAAGCATCAACATCATGTCAAAAACCATCGGGCCTGCGATGAAGGAGCGCAATCCGCAGCCCATTCAGCAGATGGCTGTCGCGGAGGCTGAAGCCGGGGCCGCATATCTGGACGTGAATATCGGACCTGCAAAAAAAGACGGCGCAGAGATGATGGCATGGCTCGTAAAAACGATTCATGAAGTAGTTGACCTGCCGCTCTCCCTTGACACCACCAATAGCGATGCCATGGAGGCAGGGCTCAAGGCGCATAAAAAAGGCGGGCGGCCGCTGATGAACTCTGTTTCCTGCCAGAGCGACCGCATGGAAAAGGGCCTTGCCCTCGCTAAGCAGTACAATGCTCTTATGGTAGGGCTTCTCTGGGGCAATGACGGCATGCCGCGTGATGCAAATGAGCGCGCATCGCTTGCCGTTGATCTGATCTATAAGGCAAATGAAATCGGCATACCCAATGAGGATATTTTCATTGACCCCATCGTGACACCGGTCAAAGGCGAAATCAACCAGGTGGTTTCCTGCATTGATTTTATGGCCATGCTGCCGGATCTGGCCCCCGGCTGCAAATCAAATGTCGGGCTTTCAAATGTTTCCAATGGCGCACCGGCCCACCTTCGGCCCTTTCTCAACCAGACATATCTTTTGATGCTCCGGAAGCTGGGCCTGTATGCCGCGATTGTTGATTCCTATGATGCAGAAATTATGGCGCTGTGCAAAGGCCAGCAGCCTGAACTGGCAGCGCTTGTAGCCCGTCTTATGGATGGTCAAACAGTGAATATGGCCGGGCTGTCAGGTAAGGAAAGGCAGCATGTGAAAACCTTCAACGTGCTGACGGGAAAATCGCTGTATTCCGATTCATGGCTGGAAGTATAATTGATTGAGAAATCCATGTAAATCCCCCTCCTTTTGCGGGGGATTTTTTTCTTCTGCATGCGTACAATGAAGCCAATAAAACTAGCCATTTCAGGCAAGGGCGGTGTCGGCAAGACGACGGTTGCGGCGCTGCTCTGCAGAGCTTTTGCAGACAGGGGCTACAGTGTTCTGGCCGTTGACGCCGACCCCGATGCAAACCTTGCCTCAGCCCTGGGCTTTCCTCAAAATCTTGAGATGACACCGCTTGTGGCCATGAAAGAGCTCATTGAGCAGCGCACCGGGGCAAAGGCCGGCAGCACAGGGGGGTTCTTCAAGCTCAATCCCAAAGTTGATGATCTGCCGGAG
>CAYNVA010000136.1:0-1972 GCA_964400575.1 uncultured Thermodesulfobacteriota bacterium
CCGGGACATTGCCCAGGCCTACGGGCTGCTGCGCGGGCGGGTTACCCGCAGGACGCTGGCCGAGGCTGCCTGTATTGCCCTCTGCCATCGCAATCAGGCGAGCCCCGGTGAAGACGCTTCCATCGCAGAAATCCTGAAAAGTATTATCAGCCGGGTGGTCTATGCAATTCCGCTGTTCCCCGAAGCACAGGAGCACGCTCCGGGCCCTTCACGGCCGCTCACGCCCGAGGAGATTGCCCGGGCCCTCATGGGCCTTACTGATGCAGCTGTGCGCCAGCTTGGTCCCGGAGAGGGGCTGCCGCTTGATAATCCGGGGTTTGCCGAGGAAGCGATGAACCACCCGCTGGTGCAGCAGGCGTTAAAAGATGCCATGGAGAAGGGCCTGCTCAATAACATGCAGCAAAACTACCAGGACCTGCTGAAAGAGCTTGAAGACCGGGGATACCTTGATCTCTCCGGCTCCTCGGATATGACGATGAGCGATGAAGGGCAGAAGCACTTGAAAAAGAGCCTTGAGGAGATGCTGGCCACAGGGGAGATAACCCCTGAAGAGCTTGCCAAATACCTGAACAATGCCAAGGGTATGCCCAAACCGCCGGGGGCAAAAGGAGAAAAGATTTCCATTCCGCCCAAGGCTCTGGGGGAGATGCTGGCCGAGCTCATGGACTTTCAGCACCAGGGCCGCTCCCAGACTTCCTCTCTGGAAGACCTCTACGTGCACTACACCCTGAGCGAAAAAAAGGGATTAGAAGTTTCCCAGCAGAAGATTGACTACGAGAAGCTGAAAATTCTCATCCATGACCTGGAAAAGAAGGGGATGGTAGCTCTCGGGGAGGGGGGGAAGCGCTTTGCCCTTTCAAGCCTTGCCCTGGGCAAACTCCTGGAGAAGCTGGTAAAGCGCCAGCAGAGCCAGTCTCTTGCGCGGCGCGCATTCAAGCCGGAAATGGAGATAGACAAGAGCGATGTGAGGCGCTTTCGCACCGGTGATGTGTTTCGTCACATCTCGGTCCGCCACAGCCTGCGCCGGCTCATGAGAAAGGGTAAAACGATAGATGATATCAACCGCTCTGATTTGCGCTCGTTTGAAAAGAGGCCTTCGCAGCAGCTCGATATCGCCATCTGCGTTGATGTCTCAGCATCGATGAAAGACCATGCCAAGCTGCGCTATGCCAAGATGGCCATCGCGGAACTGGCAAAGGCGGCCCTGGCAAAACAGGACCGGGTGGGCATTGTATCATTCTCCAACCTGGGGCAGGTGGTGGTGCCGCTCACCGACAAGATGCAGCCCATCCTTACAGCCGCCATGACCATGAAGGCAGAGCAGTACACCAACATCGGCAACGGCCTCATCTGCGCGCGGCGCATACTGCTTAAAGAAAAAAACAGCAATCCCAAATACATCGTGCTCATAACTGACGGCCAGCCCAACGCAGCACTCATCGAAGAACAGGACGCTAATCGCGACACCCAGCGCGTGGTCTCCTATTCACGCGAGATAAGCATGGAGCGCAAAGAGCTCATCGGCACCCAGCACGCGCTCACCGAGGCAGGGAAAACCAGCCGCAAGGATATTAAGATTTCAGTTATCTTCATCAGCCAGGGAGAAAGCCAGGGCGAGCAGCTTGCCCGGGAGATCGCCCGCATCGGACATGGAAAATTTCACAAGGTGCTTGCGGTTGAGCGCCTGCCGCTTGAGGCTTTGGCAACGGTCGGGTAAGCTAAAAGCAGTTATTTTTTGAGAGCTTGAAAAAACCAATGCCGAGCAGATAATTAATCCAGGCACAAGCATGGCAAAGAGGACTGCATGGGCAATGACCATGACTATCGGATTATAATAATAGGTGAATTCAAGTAGCAAGTGCACCAATACGAGCCTCAAGGTAGAGTTCTCGCGGAGTCCGATAGCCGAGACATTTTCGTGGTCGATTATTGAGCTTATTGGCAACTAAAGCAATTTGTTTTTCTGTAACGG
>CAYNVA010000137.1:0-2708 GCA_964400575.1 uncultured Thermodesulfobacteriota bacterium
GGCACGGATGTTGCCGACCGGCAGTCGGTGCAGCGCATGGTTGCCGCAGCCATGGCGGAGTTCGGCAGGATAGATATTCTCATAAACAATGCCGGCGGCCCGCTTGCCGGCATGGCGCGCCCCATGGAATCATCCGATGAGTTTTTTGACGTTATGGAAAAGCTCACCTGCAGCAATATCAGCCAGCAGGACTGGGACAGGATTTTCAATATCAATTTTTACGGCGCGGTCTATGCCACCCAGGCCGTACTGCCCATCATGAAAAAACAGGAATCGGGCCATATCATCAACATCACCTCCAAGGCCGGCAAGATCAAGGCCGATGTCGTGCCCGGCATGATTGCCTACGCAAGCGCCAAGGGCGCCCTGTCGCGCTTTACGGAAGTGCTGGCATATGAGCTCATGTGCGAGGTGTCGCCGCTGCGGGTCAACGGCATAAGCCCCGGTAATGTGGCGGTCACCCTGCATGAAAAGCTGCCTCCTGAAGAGCTTGAGGGATACCGCAAACCGGAAGACATTAAGGATATACTGCTTTTCGTGCTGGATGAGGAAAAGTCGGTAAGCGGAGAGATTTACGGGTCGGAAACCATGAAGAGCTGGTATCAGGAGATACAGGAGGGGCTATAGCAGGAAAGATAAGCGCCTAAAATATTTAGGCCTCAGTCTGGCGCAGGGCGGTTTTAGATGGTATTAATTAGAAAATTGCTTATTAATGCGCCGGACCCCTGAATTTTTCAGTATATGCTTGCAGCAAGGGGCGATCCGGGATGGGATCGCCCTTTTTTATTGCATGATACACGGCTAATAAGCCCGATAGAGTGACCCGAGCCCATGAACCAATCCCCTGACAAGATTACCGCCATCGGTTACGGCCGGTCGAAGAAAGCTGACCTGTCCAGCGGCGGCATCCATGCTTCGCAGCGCAATGAACAGCGCCTGCGGGAGCTCGAGCAGGCCGGGCCTACAGCCGCAGCTGAATTGTCGCACACCAGCATGGCCATTGTAAAAGTCCTGCTGAATACGCCGCATGATGCCGTGTGTGTGCTTGATGCAGACGGTAGAGTGCTTGCTCTCAATGAGGTCGCCGCCCTGAGGTGCGGGAAATCGAGAACTGCAGTTACAGGTCAAATAATCTGGGATTTATTTCCGCCCCATGTTGTCCGGTTCAGAAAAGGGCAGATAGACGGGGTATTTGCGTCAGGCAATCCTGTGCGTTTTGAGGATGAACGGGAAGGCATCTGGAATGACCATATCGTCTACCCCATTTATCATACCGATGGCCGGGTGGTGAGCGTTGTTGTTGTAGCCCACGACATTACCGAGCGCAAGCAGGTCGAGCATGAACTGCGCAGAAGCAAAAAAATGCTTGAAAATGCGCAGCGCATGGCTCAAGTCGGCAACTGGGATGTTGATCTGTGCCCGAAACAAACGCAATGGTCTGATGAGCTCTGCAGAATTCTCGGGTATGCACCAGGTGAAATCGAGCCAACGGTTGACTTTTTTGCGGAACATATCCACCCTGATGACGTTGAGCAGTTCCTCGACCGCAGCAAAAGGCAAGGTGCGGGGGATTATAATTTTCTGGGTACGCAGGCAGAATATCGTCTCATAGCCCGTGACGGCTCACTGAAATGGGTTCTCGGCAATACCGAGGCTGAATATGATGATGAGGGCACTATAAGCCGGGTTTCCGGCACGGTTCAGGATATAACTGATCGAAGGCAGATTGAGGGGGCGCTGCGGGAGAGCGAGGAGAAATTCCGCCGCCTGTTTTTAGAATCAGGGGAGGGTATCCTCCTGTGCGACAAGCAGTGGCGCATCATCGGCTGGAACAAGGCCATTGAGCGCATAACCGGCTGTCCTGAAAGCCAGTTCATCAACAGGGATGCCAGCGACATGATTTGCGAATTTTTTCCGCAGAAATACAGAACCCCTGAGCTCTACGATATGTTCAGGCAGCGCCTGGCCGCATTTTTACTGGACACCGATTCCGTCACCGGAGAATTCACGATGCCCGGTGAGGATAGTGCCGACAGGATTTTTTCCTACAATGTATTTAAAATACCGCTCGGCTCGAGTTTTATGTACGGAAGCATCATTCGGGATATAACCGACCGTAAGCTAGTAGAGGTTGAGCGGGAGAAACTGATCGCTGAGCTTACCGATGCCCTTGCTCAGATTAAAACCCTGAAAGGCCTGCTGCCGATCTGCTCGACATGCAAAAAAATCCGGGATGATATGGGGTACTGGAACACGCTTGAAAAATATATTATGGAGCACTCCGAGGCCGAATTCACGCATGGCATCTGCCCGGACTGCATCAGGAAGTTTTTCCCTGAAGCCTGCGATGAAGACGGGCCATGCAACGATGACGCGTGAGATGTGTTTAATTGTACCGGAGAAAGAGTGTTAGCTTATAGAGGGGGAGGCTACAGACAATGCGGAAGATACTTGTATGGCTGGCATGTACAGTTTTTGTTTTCTGTGGCTCAGCCTGCAAAAAGATTGCAAGCCCGCCGGGACAGGCGGATACGGGGTATGGCTCCACGGAGCATTATATAACCGAGACCTATACCCGTGCAAGCGTCGGCAATGACACCGACGGAACGCGGGCATGGTATTTCGTTCCCGACAAGCTTAAAGACACGACGACCGCGCCGGCGGTCATTTTTCTGCACGGCTACACTGCCATTGCCCCTGAGACTTAT
>CAYNVA010000138.1:0-17601 GCA_964400575.1 uncultured Thermodesulfobacteriota bacterium
ACTGCCCAATATTACACTGGTCGTCTCAGGTGGGCACACCAACATCTACTACATGAAAAAAGTTGGCTCATACAGGCTTCTGGGAAAAACACGCGATGATGCCGCAGGCGAGGCTTATGATAAGGTAGCCAAGCTTTTGGGGCTGGGGTATCCGGGTGGTTTAGTGATCGACCAGCTTGCACAAAACGGCAACCAGGCGGCTGTTGCTTTCCCCCGCCCCATGCTGCATGATAACAGTTATGATTTCAGTTTCAGCGGACTAAAAACCGCGGTGTTGTATCATGTAAAAAATTATTTTCCTGATGGAGTTCCTGAGAGCGCTTTACCAGACCTTGCAGCAAGTTTTCAGGAAGCCGTTGTCGAACTGATCGTGGAAAAAACTCTTCAGGCATGCGTTGCACACAAAGTCAATGCAGTGACTCTTTCTGGCGGTGTTGCTGCAAATTCCCGGCTTCGAATATATATGCAGCAGCGTGCAAAAGAAAAAAATATTTCTGTCTACGTACCTTCTCCAATTCTCTGCACTGATAATGCAGCAATGATTGCCATGGCAGGCGCATTGAAACTGACTGCTGCTGTGCAGTTTCCCTTTGAAATGAATGCAATATCACGCTGGTCGCTATGAAACTATCCCTCTTGACAATTATCATATATGGTGCTGTATTAAAAAAAGGCGGCTTTTGGGGAATCCGGTATAATCCTGCCTTGTATAAATAGGCTATGCTTTTATGTAAATTTAACAGGGGGCACAAATGTCTGATAGCCGAATAACCAAAAGTGCTCTTTTAGCCGAGCTGAAAAAACTTCAGAACATAATTGCATTGCTGAAAACTCAAAAAAAAGATACTGCCAATAAGCACAAGACAGCATCTGTAGAAAAAAAATCGCGTGAAACCCGAAGGCCGTTTAAAGTCGATATTGAGTTTATCGGTGACTTTGATCTTATCAAGGCAAAAGCAGTTAATGTCTCGGAGGGGGGCATCAGTCTAAAAACATCTGGCATTTTGCCATTTGAGATGCGCTATAAGCTGGATGGTAAAACAATCAGGCGCAGAGCTCATCTTGTATGGGTGAAACATACGGAAAATGGCGGCTATAATTTCGGACTTAAATTTGTCAAAGAAAAAACATTTCCAAGTTTTTAATAAAACAGTAGATTATTTGTTTGCCCCGAAAAAAATTACCTGTCAAGCGTCGTTCTGCGCAATAAAAGCAATCGTCGATTTTAAAACATGCAATAATATGCCGCTTATAAGGTGCTGTATTAATGCAGAGCAGTGGGCCCAGACATGACTGAAAACACATCTTCTAAAAATGAACAATTGCTGACGCTGATGATTGAAAAGCTCACCTATGGCGGATCCGGCCTTGCCCGGTCTGAGGGAAAAACATGCTTCATTGATGGCGTCATACCCGGAGAAACTGTGCACGCGCGTGTTGACGAGATTCACAATCATTATTTAAGAGCGACTCTTTGCGATATTCTTGAATCATCACCCGCAAGGGTCGACCCCGCATGCCCGATTGCAAGTTTTTGCGGTGGGTGCCAGTGGCAGCATATCAACTACGCTCAGCAGCTTGACTTTAAGGCAGCCATTTTAAAAGACTGCCTTGGTCGCATCGGAAAAATTCATGACTGCGATGCTGCCTACCCGGCTGCGTCCCCCATGCAAACACGCTATCGCAGCCGTGCAGCTATCAAGATTGCCGTGAAGCAAAAACCCGTTATGGGTTTTTATCAAATAAAAACACATGACATAGTCCAGATTAGCGACTGCCTGCTTCTTGAGCCGACACTCATACAAGCTTTAGAAATCTGCAAAAATATGCTGCGTGATAATCCACAAAAATTTAATGGTTTTGCGGAACTTCAGCTTCTCGCCGTTGAAAATACCCCAACAGTGCTGGTTTTGTGGCACGACCTGAAAAATAGAAAAAAAAAGAAGCTTGTTCTTAATGTCTCTTCTGGTGCAGTAGAGGAGCAGTACTTGCTTGCCATTGAGTCGATTGCTGGACTTGAGTTTCTCCGGGATGCTGAAAATTTTTACCAGGTCAACAGGCAGCAAAACCTCGCCATGATTCGTCAGGTGCTGGCTTTTATGGAGCCAGTTATCGACGGCGCCATTCTTGATTTGTTTTGCGGCTGCGGAAATTTCAGCCTGTTCCTTTCGGAAAAAGGTGCAAAAATAACCGGAATTGATTCAAATAAAGCAGCTATTAATGAAGCACGCAATAATGCTCGCATGAATGGCATCGACAACTGCAGTTTTCAAACCGCTAATATACATAATCTTGCAGAAAGTGCTTTAGCCGAAAAATACGATGGCGTTATTATTAATCCTCCGAGAAGCGGGTGTGAACAGCATACTCTTTACGGGCTTGCCAAGAAAAGCCCCTCTATCATAGTCTATGTTTCATGCGACCCATCTACACTGTCGCGTGATTTGCGTGTGCTTGTCGATGAGGGCTACACTATTGACGCAATACAACCTTATGACATGTTCCCGCACACCTATCATATTGAAACAATCGTTAAACTATCCAAGTAGTTTATGAGGGTTTACGGTGAAGGAGGCAAACTGGTACGAAAAAAGAGCTGATAAAAAGGTCTGCTGCCGGTTATGTCCCCATAACTGCCTCATCGCAGAGGGCAGAACCGGCATTTGTGGTGTGCGAAAAAATGATGACGGGGTGCTGTGGAGTCTGGTCTATGACAAAATAATTGCCGAACATATAGACCCCATTGAAAAAAAACCCCTGTATCATTTTCACCCTGGATCACGCTCATATTCGATTGCCACCGCAGGATGCAATCTCACCTGCCGGCATTGTCAAAACGCTGAAATATCACAGATGCACCGCCACAGCGGCGGCACTATAATAGGTCAGGAGCGTGCACCAGACGCTATTGTATCGGCTGCGATTCAATCAGGGTGCGCTACCATTGCCTACACCTATACTGAGCCGGCAATCTATTATGAACTGGCCTTTGATACTGCAAAACTTGCAACTGAAAAAGGCATAAAAAATGTTTTTGTATCAAACGGCTATATTAATCATGAACCTCTTGTAGCAATAAGCCCTTACCTGCATGCAGCCAACATAGACTTAAAAGGTTTTTCTGATGTTTTTTATCATGAGGTTTGCGGTGCTACACTTCAGCCTGTGCTTGATACGATAAAACTGTATAAAAAGCTTGGCATATGGATAGAAATTACGACTCTTATCATACCTGGCGTCAATGATGCACGCGATATGCTTGAGTCAATTGCAGGGTTTATTGCCAACGTCGGCGTTGAAATCCCCTGGCATGTCACGGCGTTTCACCCAACCTACCTCATGACCGATAAGCCTCGAACACCGGTTCATACGCTTTTGCTGGCTCGTGACATTGGATTAAGCGCAGGACTCAGGTATGTTTATACCGGCAATATTGTGGGTAGAGAAGGTGAGAACACCAGCTGCCCTGCCTGCGGCGCTGCAGTTATCCAGCGCGTCGGATTCAGTATTACAAACAACAGCCTTAGGGATGGGAAATGCGGGCAGTGCGGTGCAATCTGTGATGGAATCTTTTCATAAAAAAGCCCCGTGCAGCATGCACTGCGCGGGGCTTTTTGCTACTATCCATTTCAGCTTAAGGCATTTCCGATACGTTCCATTGCCTTCTCTACATTATCATATGAATTGAAAGCACTGATTCGGATAAAGCTCTCGCCGCATGTACCAAAGCCCGACCCGGGCGTGCACACGACCCCTGCCTTTTCAAGCAGCAGATCAAAAATTTCCCAGGAATTCATTGTGCTTTTTATCCAGATATATGGAGCATTTCTGCCTCCCGTGCAGGAAAAACCAAGAGCTGTCATTCTTTCAATAATCAGGCTGGCATTTCTGAGATAATAATCAATAAGCTCAGTGCACTGCAGCTGGCCATCAGGAGTATACACGGCTTCGGCTGCACGCTGAACCGGATATGAAACACCATTGAATTTCGTACTCTGACGCCTAAGCCACAGAGGGTGCAGGGCAACGGGAGCATTCTGCGAATCAAAAACGCGGCATTTTTTGGGTATGACGGTAAAAGCGCAGCGCGTGCCGGTAAACCCGGCGCTTTTTGAAAGGCTTCTGAACTCGACAGCCACTTCATGAGCTCCGTCTATTTCAAATATACTATGCGGCAAAGTTGCATCGCGTATGAAGCACTCATAAGCAGCGTCAAATAAAATAAGTGCTTTGTGTTCATGGGCATAATCTACCCATTGCTTTAATTGCACTTTGGAGGCAGTGGCGCCGGTCGGGTTGTTCGGAAAGCACAGATATATAAGGTCAACCGGCTTGTCTGGAAGCGCGGGAACAAACCCATTGGCTTCCGTTGACTCAAGATAGACGAGTCCGCCATAGCGGCCGTCCTTGTTCTCACCGGTGCGGCCAGCCATGACATTAGTATCAACATACACGGGATAAACAGGATCAGGAATGGCAATAGTTATATCACTGGCAAAAAGTTCCTGAATATTGCCAGTGTCGCATTTGGCGCCATCGCTTATAAAAATTTCATCAGCTTCTATCTGAATACCGCGAGACTGAAAGTCGACCTGCGCAATCTTCTGGCGCAGAAAGTTATACCCCTGCTCTGGGCCGTAGCCGCGAAATGTTGCATCAGCAGCCATTTCATCAACGGCACGGTGAAATGCGTTTATGCAAACAGACGGCAGTGCCCTTGTCACATCACCGATGCCCAGACGAATGATATCGCGCTGTGGGTTGAGCTTTGAAAACTCCGCTACCCGCCTGGCGATATCGGAAAAAAGATATGACGCTTTCAACTTTTTATAATGTTCATTTGCTCGAATCATAGCAATCATCCTCTGTTAGTTTGTTCTTGAGTCAAAATCACATAGCAGAACAGGCGCAACATGTCAAACATGTTCAAGAAGTGCTAGAATAAAAGGCTTTTTTAGTGACGCTGAAACAATGGCGGGGTGTATAGGGCTGTCCGGCATGATCAAAGTTGCCGGTAGAATTCATATTTACACATGGCCGAACATTTTCATTATGTCGTCAATTTCACTCTGGGAATTAATACTCACTTTTTTAACATGAAAATCTGCCATGCATGCATCAATTCGTTTTTCGATTAGGGGCACCAGAACTTCAACATCCTTTACCCTGTCGATGCTGACAAAATACATACTGATATCTGTAACGATAATAAAAATTGTTGCCACTATATCTTTAATTGGATATCCGGGGCTATCAGCACATCGCAGAGCCATGATAGAAGTATTATGTGAAACAGGTGCGTACATTTCAAATCCGATTGAGGCCATGCCGCCAATAAGACGATGGAACTTCTGAACGCATTGAGCAAAATCAGCTGCTTCCTTTTCATTTGGAATATCGACCATACGCAGCCCTGCCGCGAGGGTGCCGATTTCTGTCAGCAGCTGTTTTGATTCCTCATAGAAATATTCAAAAAATAAATTTGAAGACATTTTCAGCCTTGCTATAAAAGGTAGAATATCGGCTTTCAATTCATGATTATATTTATTATAAGCGAAAATGGTTTTTTTGGCAATCTTTTCCAGCACGCCTGTATCGAGCTTATAAGCTGTCCGGTCTTGTAGCAACCAGACTGTCCGAATAAGAAGATACTTAAAGTAGATCCCCTATGACACGGACAAAGATGCTACAGGAGGTACGGAAAATGCGCTTTAACGAAGTTTATGGATGGTGGCAGGCCGGCAGACTTGATCAGCAGAAAGCTGCAATGATTTTGGCTGTATGCGACAAAACGTTCAGGCGGTATATTGCAACGGTATGAAGAAGCAGGTGATCTTCTCCCGAAAAAATGGTCAAACAGTTAAGCTGCTTGCTTGAGCAGTTTTAAATGCATGAGGGTTAAATAGTTCAGCATCGACTGTCTACGCTCCCGGTTGTAGAACACCTCGATATAATTATAAATGCTTCGTATGGCGTTACGCCCTGATTTGGTAATCCTCAAAATTAGCCAATTTCGTTTTCAATGTGTAAAATAACGAACTTTGGTATAAGAGCCTACGTGCATGATTTGTGATGGTGGTCCCAACGGGAATCGAACCCGTGTTTTCGGCGTGAGAGGCCGACGTCCTAGGCCGCTAGACGATGGGACCTATGTATTGGCTGGGGGACAAGGATTCGAACCTTGATAACCAGATTCAGAGTCTGGCGTACTGCCGTTGTACGATCCCCCAGCAATATGATTTCATTTGCCAGAGTATTCAAATAGAATAAAGTAACTTTTAAAAGACGTCAAGAGCAAATTTGCCAGAGCTTAAAAAAATAATAAATTACAATACGTTGCAACTGGTTTGCGCCGCTGCCAAAATGATTTTGACATCCTCGATGTCTTTACCTATAATCTATTATTTTAACCGTTTTTGCTGATGAAAGGTATGTATAAAGAATGTCATTCCCCAAAGGCGCTCAGCAGAATGAATCCAGTACTGATGATGCTAAAAGCAGAATCTCAAGCTTTCTCGACACCGCCGTAGCCGAGGCACTGAAAGAACAGCAGTTTGACTCCTTTTATCAAAAAACAGCAGCATCACTTAAGGCTGAAGATGAGAACTGTGTTCCTGTTATAACGCGAAGAATTCTCCGGTCGGGCTACAAAGAGAAGGAAATTCTTCTGCAGATTTTAAAACATTTCAGGGGTGTTGAGCATATTGGCTTTCTTCAGGATATCCTCGGTCGCGAGGTCATAACTGCGCGCATGGGACGCATCATCCTGGATATTTTCAATAAAAGCGACATTATCCTCGAATCAGGCATCTCCAGCAAACTGCTTGATCTGGACGCGCTTTCGCAAAAAATCGGTCACAGCGTCCAGTCAGGCAGTATCGATGAAACGCTCATACAGGTTTTCATATCACGCCCTGCCAGGGAGCAGGAAGGCATCATGGTGGAGCTCATCGAGGAAGCCGGGCCGAAATGCGCCATTTTTCTAGCAAAGCTTTTTGAGGTCAGTCATGCTGCCGGTCATGCCATGCTCAAGCTCGCCGCGTCTGAATCGACGGCGGAATCCTATAAGCTGCTTGCGGAGTTGTACGAAAAAACCGGCAATAAGGAAATTCTGAAAATCGCCAAGAAAACCGCTCATGCTTTGAAGCAATGTGGTATCGATGTGGCGTTAGCCGAACAAAAAGAGCCTCATGAAGCTATTTTTAAGACGGCTAAACTGCCTGAACCCCGTGCTTTTGCTACAATGATTGATGCCGAAGGCTTCAGACTGATCTTTATGCTCAAGCCGTTATCCCAGCACGAAATAAAAATTTTCAATATTATGCTCAGTGAAGAAAAAGGCATCGCAGATATAGAAGCTATTACATCGCTGCGACGCGAATCACAACAACTGATAAAAAATCTTTTTTCCGACAAAAAGATTGAATTTACAGAAATACCTGCTGGTAAAGCAGCCTATCTTGTGCTGGAAGCATTCGCAATAACTGAAAAACGTGGCGGCATAGTGTCTCCCAATATGGCACAATGGAAAACGCTCTTCAGCGAGTTATTACCGGCAGCCGAAATGCCTGCCATCTATGAGATCTTCAACAAATCAGAAATTCAAGCAGATGAAAATTTGAGGATACACGCGGGAATACTTCTTGAGATTACCGAGATACCGTACTGGTTTATTGCTACTGACAGCGGGCGCGACATGTTGCGCAGGATCAGGGAGTCCGGAGAAAATGCCACGCCTTTACCGGATACTCATACAGAAGCCCTCGACAATGCGCTGGTTAGAGAAACAGCTGATCAATTTTTTACAGAAGCGCGCCTGAAAACATTCCGCAGAAGGCTCGAGGAACTGGCCTATATTTTTTACTTAAAAGGAAATTTTGAAAATGCCAAAATTGCTTTTGCAGAAGCTCTCGACCTTGCATCGCCGGGCCTCATACCCTCTGACAATTCATTTTGCAGCTCCATAATCCGAAAAGGCCTTGCTTATTTAAAATCGTATACATCAAAGACTGCGGGCAGTTCTCCTGCGTGACGGACTAACAACATTTTTTTCGGGCACACATATATGGAACCCCAGATACCAAAAGGCTTTAGAGATTTTCTGCCGGAACGCATGCGCATTCGAAAACGGCTCATGGCGAAGATGACCGAAATTTTTGAACGTTTCGGCTTCGAGCCGCTTGATACGCCATGCCTTGAATATGCAGAAACACTGCTGGGCAAATACGGCGAAGAAGGCGACCGCCTGATTTACAAATTCCAGGATCGCGGAGAGCGTATGGTCGCACTTCGCTATGACCTGACTATTCCTCTCTCCCGAGTAGTAGCTATGCATCCCGAAATCATCAAGCCTTTCAAACGCTATCATATCGCGCCGGTCTGGCGCGCAGACAAACCGCAGAAGGGCCGCTTCCGAGAATTCTATCAGTGCGATATCGACATTATCGGCACTACGAGCGCATATGCCGATGGCGAACTGCTGGTCATTACCTATACGGTTCTAAGAGAGCTCGGATTCAAAAATTTCATCATCCGCATCAACAACCGTAAAATTCTAAATGCCTTTGCCATTAAAAACGGTATCGGTGAAGAAAAGTTGTCCGATTTTCTCCGTTCACTTGATAAACTTGATAAGACAGGGCTTGAGGGGGTTTTTGCGGAACTGGCAGAAAAGGGGCTTTTAAACGACCAGCTTCGCGCAAACCTGACCGCTTTGATTTCGGAGAGCCCCACAGACGCTCATGATGACTGTCTGGATCTGCTTGACACACTGGTGCAGGGGGATGAAGCCGGCAAGGAAGGGGTTGCTGAACTCCGCATTATCCATGAAACACTGAAAGGCCATGATGTGGAGCCAGCCTGCTACCGGTTTGACTTTACTCTTGCTCGGGGCCTTGATTATTATACCGGCCCTATTTTTGAAACAATCGTTACCGAGCCAAAAATCGGCAGCATTACCGGCGGCGGCCGCTATGACAATCTTATCGGTCATTTTTCAAAAGAGACTTTCCCTGCCACGGGAACTTCATTTGGCCTTGAACGCCTGATTACCATTATGGAGGAACTGGGCGCAGCAGAGGCAAAAAAATCGCTCACGAAGGTTCTTATTACGCAGTTTGACCGGCAGCTCATGCCACGAAATTTGCAGATAGCACGAATGCTGCGCGATGCCGGCATCAATACGGAGGTATATTTCAGCCCTGACAAGCTAAAAAAGCAGCTTACCTATGCTTCGCACAAAGCAATACCGTTTGTTGCGATACTGGGGCCTGATGAAGACAGTGCTGGCAAAATAACGATAAAAAACATGGCGTCTGGCACCCAGGAAACGATACTGCAAAAATATCTCACAGCGTGGATGTACACGCAGCTGCAGCAGCCATGAACTACGAAGGCCGCATTATCCGCCCCCCCAGTGAGGCCGACAGCCTTATACTGCAGGTAACCGTTGGCTGCTCTCATAACAGGTGCACGTTCTGCCCGGCATTCAAAGAAAAGAAATTTCGAATAAAAACCCTTGATGACATCAGGCGTGACATACGGGACGCAGTTTCGGCCTATGGAGCAGACTCTGTACGCCGCATCTTTCTGTGCGATGGCGACCCGCTGATCATACCGCAGGACACACTTTTCGATATACTTGACTCGCTCAATGCGGCATTCCCCCGGCTGCAGCGCATCGGCATCTACGGCAATGCAAAAAGTGTTTTAAAAAAATCAGGGGATGATCTTGCGGAGCTCAAAAAACGCAAACTCGGCATAGTCTATCTCGGCCTTGAATCAGGCGACCCGGTTACGCTTAAGCGCATTCATAAGGGTTCTACCGCCGATCAGATGATCGAGGCGGCTTTGAAGGTTCGGCAAGCCGGCATGAAGCTCAATGTCACCGTACTTCTGGGTATAGGCGGCACTGAACGCAGCAGCGTGCATGCAGTTGCAACCATGCGCGTGCTCAACCGCATGAAACCGAATCATATCGGAGCGCTAACCCTCATGGTTGTGCCCGGCACACCGCTGTATGATGAAATGAAAAAAGGTGACTTTATTCTACCCGACAAGTTTGAGCTTGTGCGTGAGCTACGGGAAATGGTGGCCGAGTCAGAGCTTGAAAACTGTCTTTTCTTCTCCAATCACGCTTCAAACTACTTTTCCGTGCAGGCGCGTCTGCCACGGGATAAAGAAACCATTTTGCAACAGCTTGATTCTGTGCTATCTTCCCGAAGCGATAAACACCTGCGCAAAGAGTTCATGCGCGCTCTCTGACACACCGGCAGCACAACAACAGATTCCAGCGGAAGGGTGGCCGAGCGGTTGAAGGCGGCGGTCTCGAAAACCGTTGTCCCGTGTTAAACGGGACCGAGGGTTCGAATCCCTCCTCTTCCGCCAGCTAACACTCCAGCAAAGATCGATAAACTGATGCCATGTTTAAACTATCCTCTGCAACATCAGCCACAAATTTTTCTGCAGTACCAACGGTTACTATAATACCATTTGCAGCACTTTTCACTGTGCAAAAGAAAATCCGCCATCTTATTATAGTTAAAGCTACATCGTAAAATTAACGATGGATTCAAGCACCTGCTTAATTAGCTCTCGATGCACCAGACTCCGATCAAACGCGACATTGCTGGTATCGGGACTATAGTACCTCTATCGTTCCGCACTCTTTCGTGTTGTTGTCGCCATAGGTAACAACCACATCAAACTCACCAGGCAGTAAAGGACGTACAAACAGGAAGCCGACAATTATTCTCTTGCCGATTTTAATCCGGAAAATGTCTTTGATATAATCAGTACCCCAGTCGATATCGATAGGCTGTACGAATTCAACACCGCTGTCACGGTCGGCGCTGACAACATAAGGAACGAAAGGATTCAAGAAAACAAACAGTTTAAAAATCTTCCTGGGAACGACCTTCAGGATGCAGGTGTCTGGGTCACAGCCTGTATGAATTGAAGAGTCGTTGTCATTGCAGTCAAAAGCTGCAGTTGTGTTGTCAGCAGTCAAGTTATCGACATAACCCTCAGGCGCTGCACAGGCAACCGTAGAAATATCAGCATTGCCATACGTGTCATTATCGGCATCCTGGTAATAGGTTTGGAATACCAACCCATTATCAATCACATCATCGCAGTCGTCATCGATGCCGTTACACACCTCCTCTGTCGGTGTGCCAGCCGCACAGTTCTGCCGTATCTCGCCGGCTACGCATGAGGTAACCCCTGTGGACGCGCATGCCCCAACGCCGCAGCTGGTCGGCACTCCTGTATAATCTTCATCGGTAGCACCATCACAGTCATCATCTATCCCGTTGCACGTGGCGTCACTTGCCGCAGGCGTGCCCGTTACGCAGGCTGTCTCAATGCCACCAGCCGCGCAGCTTGACGCCACATTCCCGGCCGCGCATGCCCCCGGCAGAAAACAGCTCGTTACCGGCACATATCCTTGATCGGTAGCACCATCACAGTCATCATCTATCCCGTTGCACGTGGCGTCACTTGCTGCAGGCGTGCCCGTTGTACAGTTTGTCTCAATGCCTGCCGCGCAGCTCGAAGCAACATTCCCGGCTGCGCATGCACCCTGCAGGAAGCAGCTCGTTACCGGTACATAACCTTGATCGGTTGCACCGTCACAGTCATCATCAACGCCGTTGCATGTAGCATCACTTGCTGCAGGCGTGCCCGTTGCGCAGGCTGTCTCTATGCCGCCAGCCGCACAGCTCGACGCCACATTCCCTGCCGCACAGGCCCCCGGCAGGAAGCAACTTGTTACCGGTACATAACCCTCATCGGTTGCGTTGTCGCAGTTGTCATCGATGCCGTTGCAATTGGCATCTGATGCGCCCGGATTCACCGCTGAATCATTGTCATCGCAGTCAAAAGCTACCGTTATGTTGTCATCTGTCAGGTTATCGACATAACCCTCAGGGGCTCCATAACAGGTAATTGTAGCATTATCGGCATTGCCGTACGTGTCGTTATCAGCATCACGGTAATAGGTAACAAAAGTCAACCCATTATCAATTGCACCATCGCAGTCGTCATCAATGCCGTTGCAAACTTCATCTGTCTGTGTGCCAGGCGTGCAGTTCGGCAGCTCCGCGCCGGCTACGCAGGAACTCGTGCCCGTGGCTGCGCATGCCCCAACGCCACAACTGGTCGGCACACTCTCGTAGTCTTCATCGGTTGCACTGTCGCAGTCATCATCTACGCCATTACACACGCTCTCGGCAATTCCGCTCGGGCTGCCAGTCGCGCAGAATGTCTCATTGCCACCAGCCGCACAGCTCGACGCCACATTCCCGGCTGCGCAGACCCCCGGCAAAAAACAGCTCTCATCGGCTACATAATCTCCATCGGTTACACCGTCACAGTCATCATCTACGCCGTTGCACGTGGCATCACTTGCTGCAGGCGTGCCCGTTGCGCAGGCTGTCTCTATGCCACCAGCCGCGCAGCTCGACGCCACATTCCCGGCTGCACAGGCCCCCGGCAGAAAGCAACTCGTTACCGGCACATAACCTTCATCGGTTGCGTTGTCGCAGTTGTCATCGATGCCGTTGCACTTGGCGTCTGTTGCGCCCGGATTCACCGCTGAATCATTATCATTGCAGTCAAATGCTATCGTTGTGTTGTCGGCCGTCAGGTTATCAACATATCCCTCAGGGGCAGGATAGGTAAGCGTAGAGTTATCTGCTTTGCCGTACGTATCGTTGTCTGCATCGCGGTAGTAGTAGTGGCAATTAATAGACTGAGTTGTGTATCCGTTCCATGGATTTGTAAACCCTGTTTTGCAGGCAAGATAATAAACTTTAAAACCGCTTGCGCAGCCACCAAAAACAGAAGATCCCATCGTCGGTGCATTACCGTAAAAATATGCGGCGTTCAATCCGGCACAATCGTAAAATACAGTATCTCCCATGCTTGTTACGCTGGCGGGTATTCTGATGCTGGTCAAGCTGCTGCAGACTCGAAACGCAGCTTCCCCAATGCTCGTAACGCTGGCGGGCATGGTCACACTGATCAAAGCGGTGCAACCATAAAACATATAATTCCCAATGGTCGTCAAGCCATCCATTAGGGTCACGCTGGTCAAACCGGTGCAGCCTAAAAAGACCCCACCCTCAAAGCTCGTAACACTGCCGGGAATGGTCACGCTGGTTAAGCCGGTGCAGCCATGAAATGCCTGATACCCAATGCTCGTAACGCTGCTGGGAATGGTCACGCCAGTCAAACTGGCGCAATTCTCGAACGCATACTGACGAATATTTACTACCGGTTTGCCGTCTATAATGCCCGGAATTACAGCAGCCCCTCCCGGGCAGGAATAGCCCGTGATTGTAATCGTTCCGCCTGACTCCTCATACGTAAAATCACCCCACGTCGCTGCAAAGGCTGACGACGTCAGAGACATAAACCCAATTAATAACAGTATATATATCGCTTTACTAAACAACATATATCTCCCTTTCAACAATATATTTCTTTCCAGCGCGAAGCAGGGGAACGGTAAAAAAAGTGCATCCCCTGTGGTTAAAAAAAATCCTACCGAAGCAAACAATTTTAAACAGGCAACCACGCTGCCCTACCTAACAGGACCTGAAAAACTGTGAAACCAATACTTTACAGAACAGATTGCCCTTTTCGTTTCAAAACGATTCTTCTTTGTTATTACTGAAAAGTTAATTCCACATCTTTTGAACAGGGCTATATACATATTGTTAACATCACATCAAAATAAAGCAACTACTGCGCCAATAAAAAACCCTTTTTTATTTCCGCCTTTATTAGGGCCTTAGCTCTTATTAGAATATAGCAAAAAAAAAGGATTTGTTAGATTAAAAAAACCGTCATAGTTTATTTTGACCCGTACAGCCATAAAGTTAAGGACTGGTTAGCAACGGCAGACCGTGGGTTTGCCTCTCAAGTGATCAAAATGAACAACTGTTGTTCACCAAAGATTACCCATAATGAACACCATGCAGTGGTTACAGAGAAATTATAGGGGTTTAACAAGATGAGGATGCAGAATACCATGAAAACAAGAAGCCTATTTAGAAACTGTATCCAAAATATGGCCCGGCATGTCACAAAATCCGCCACGCTGAAAATGGTTCGCAGTCTGACTTGATAGTCACTGGAGTTTATCTACTTGTACGGGGAAAACTTTTCAAGTAAAAAAAGGCGTCGAATCACTTATTGCAATCCAAGGTCTGCTTCAACAAGCCGGTGCGGCCGGCCAAGCAGCAAAAATACTTCTCCGACCGGACGCCAGCCGATATTTTTAAAAAAATTAAAATTTTCACTGAGTATGTTTGCGTAGAAATGTACAGCTCCGCGCTGCTTCACCAGCGCTACTGCTGCAAGAACCAGCTCGCGGCCTGCCCTGCCCCGGTATCGCTTCAGTACGGCAAGCCTGCCGCCCCACCAGTAACCGTTTGTATCCTGATACACGCGCACCGTGCCGATTATGCGATGCTGGTAAAACGCGGCAAGGTGAATGGCACAGGCGTCATGCTCGTCCTGATCACTTGACTCGAACAGGTGCTGCTCCTGCACAAACACCCTGCGGCGTATGTCCATGCACAGCTTGAGCTCTTCGGGGCTTTCAATCTGGCGGCAGGCTATAGGGGTCATCGGGCAGGCTCTTCTTCAAACAGCTGCAGGCATGAGCAGGCGCCGCAGCGCACGCAGCCGGCTTTTGATTTACTCGATGCCAGACCGTACTTTGTAAGAATGAGGGCAGTGTCGGCGTATATCCCCTCCATATATGAGGGCTCAAGGGGCCGCGACCGCTCGAGCAGCGTGCCAGGAATGGGCCGGAGCGGCAGCACGTAGGGAAAGACGCCGAGTGCGGCGATATGCTCGACCATGGCAATAAAGTCTTCGCGCGTTTCGCCAAGGCCTGCTATCAGAAAGCTGCTGACCTGGTTGTGGCCGAAAACTGAAACGGCGTATTTCCAGCAGTCGTTATACGCCTTGAGCCCCAGATGCGCTTTCCCGGGTGCCAGATCGGCAAGCAGCCTGATATCGCCAACCTCGACGTGAATGCCCAGCGTATCTGCTCCGGCGGACTTAAGAAGATCAAGTGCTTTCGAAGCCCGTGGCGGATGCACCTGCACGTGCACCGGCATGTCGGTGCGCTTTTTAATCTCACGAATGCAGTCTGCAAGATGTTCGAGGCCGCGGGACTCGTCATTCCATACGCCGGTAGTGAGTGTAGCATGCCGGGCCGAGTCAAGCTCAGAGGCGCAGGCAGCGGCGCTGCCCAGATCAAAGGGCTCTTTTATCAGGACGGTGGAGTTGTTCTGTAGCGACAGGCCGATGCCGCAAAACCGGCACTGTTGAGGTGTATTCCAGTACAGGCAGTCCTGATGCACGGTCGAAGCAAAACAGTCGCTTCCGTGTAGCAGACCAAGCTGTCGCAGCGGAAGTCCAGCCGAAGTTGTCTGGTTGTAAAAGCCGGGCTCCTGCGGAAAAGTAACGGCACACAGTTGAATTTTATTCTTGTAAAGCAGCCAGCTGTCGCCGCTGTGCTCTATACTGTATGGTGAAAAAGAAACATACCAACTTTCCGTAGGTACGTTCAGATGTCGTCCTTCGATAATAACGGTACGGCCCTCTGCCGGCCCTGCCCCGCCCGAGCGCCCGGTATGGCCGTCAGGTAGAGTCACGCCCAGACACTGCAGTTCTACGAAAAGCCGTCTTAGTTGAAAAAAATCCATTGTATCAGGCTTTCTGATCGTCAAGAAATGTGATTACCCTGCGGCGGTAAGCATTAAAGGCGTCCGTGGTTACATCGCGGGGATAGGGCAATTCAATGGTCAGTTCAAGGCGGCAGGTGGCGGGCCTGCGGGAGAATCCGATGACCTTCTGGCTCAAAAATATCGCTTCATCAATGCTGTGCGTAATAAAAAGTATGGTCTTTTTCGACTGCTGCCACACATCAAGCAGAAACTGGCGCATGTGGCCCCGGGTCTGCGAGTCAAGCGCGCCGAAGGGCTCATCCATGAGAATGATGTCGGGGTCGGTAATCATGGTGCGGGCAAGGGCAACGCGCTGCTGCATGCCGCCGGAAATTTCACGCGGATACCGGTCATGACTGCCTTCAAGGCCGAAGCGCTTGATGAAATCATATGCCCTGTCGCGACGCTCGGAAAGCGGGATGCCTTTCATTTCAAGGCCAAAAGCGATGTTCTCCCATACGCGGCGCCACGGAAAAAGCGCATACTCCTGAAACACAAAGCCGACCTGCTTCCATGGCTCCCCGGGCGCAGCGCCTTTGATCAGTATGGTGCCGGAAGTCGCATCCTCAAGCCCGGCGATGATGCGCAGCAGCGTTGTTTTGCCGCAGCCGCTGGGGCCGATAATGGAGACGAAATGCCCGTTTTCGACGACAAGGTCAATGTCATCAAGGACCGTTGTCTTTTCGCCTGACTGACCATCAATAAATGTTTTGCAAAGCTTTTTGACTTCAAGGCTCATTGTTCACCAAACTGTTGCTATCGCCACCGCAGGGCACGCGCTTCAAGCATCCGCAGCAGGCCGTCAAGAATAAAACCAGTAAGCCCTATGACTGCCATACCGGCTATGACAAGATCCGGCCGCTGTATGTCGCGGGCAGTCATGATCATATACCCGAGGCCATAGCCGCTTTTAACGCCGGTGAATTCCGCCGCCACCAGCGTCATCCAGCCGATGCCAAGTCCGATGCGCAGCCCGGTGTAAATGGAAGGCATCGAGCCCGGCAGCAGAACATTCAGCAATATCTGCCACCGTGTTGCGCCAAGTGTTTTTGCGGCGCTTACCAGCACCGGTTCAACGGAAAGGACGCCTGACATGGTGCTCAAAAGTATCGGAAAAAAACAGCCCAGGAATATGATGAATGCCGCGGAGCGAAGCCCAATGCCGAACCACAGAATGGCAAGAGGTATCCAGGCCAGGGGCGGTATGGGCCGTATCGTTTCAATGACGGGTGTGAGCATCTCCCGCAGCATGCGCGACCATCCGCAGACGATACCAAGCGGAATAGCTGCGCACAGTGCAAGCACAAAACCCATGGCAACGCGCTGGAGACTGTACAGGCAGTGAAACAGCAGCGTACTGCCCTGAGGCAAACCCTGGACTGCCAGCTCCTGCACTGCTGCTATAATCTGCAGCGGTGAGGGCAATTTGCCTGCGGGAAGCAGGCCGACGGCAGCAGACAATTGCCACAGAACGAGTACCAGAAGTGGAAACAGTATGTTTGCTTTTAAGCGCACTGCCTGCATAGGTGATGCCTCGGTCTTCTTATTCGAAATAAGCCTGCGAAAAATGCTTCTCAGCGTCTGAGGCTTTAATATAGCGCTGTTCTTTTAGAAAATCAACGAACTCACGGCCCATTTGCCTGTTCAGGCGGCCTGTATAAATAATATGCCGCAAAGACTCAACCACTGTTGAGCGCTCCATGGAAGAATACTTCATGCCGATTGCAACCGCTTCATCAGGATGATCGGTGATGAATGAGCAGGCTTTAGCGTGCGCCGCCTGTATTTTTTTTATGGCTTCCGGCTGCTGATCGCACAGCATGCGCCGTGCAATAAGAACGCAGCACGGATGTTC
>CAYNVA010000139.1:0-2750 GCA_964400575.1 uncultured Thermodesulfobacteriota bacterium
AAGGCGGGCGGATCGGCAAGGATAAACCTGCGGGCATCGGCCTCGGCGCTCACCGGCGGGCTGAAACCCCCACTGCCCGAAGCGCAGTCGGCAACAGGCGTGAGATAGGCACAGTCGACATCCTGCCAGCAGGTCGAGAACTGCTCGCTGATGCCGCCGCAGCATTTTGAGAACCGCGTGTCGCAGATTTTTCCATCAAACACCAGGACCTGGCCCCGCGTCTCGGCAAGAGCCTGCTGTGCAGCAACGTTCACTCGTGCTATGCCGTGATAGCGCTGGCAATGGTCGTCATTGCACACATCAAAATTTTTGTGGGAGGCGGCATCGGTAAAGGCGGCATCGGCGGGTGGTGCAGACATGCCGGCTGCGCGCTTCAACTCAAGCTGCGCCAGCAGCCAGCTGCGGGAGATGACGCAGTGCGCCTTCAGGAACTGGCCGTCGCAGTCAGGGCTCATCTCAGAGCAGATGACCGATTCAAGATATGCCTCAAGCCCGATGCGGTTCACCGCCGTGATGCCAGCCCCGTCGAATGCCTCAAACGCCAGCTCACCCCGGAAGCACTGGTTTTGCAGCCGCTCCCAGTGGAACTCCCGGCCGATAGCCACATTGTGCAGAGTAGAACAAGTTTCCTGCAGGGCAACCGGCTTGAAACAAACCTGCCGCCCCCGTGTCAGCTCGCCGCTACTGCCCTCTGACAGCACAACGGCGCCTGCCGCATAAACTGCGCTGTAGCGGCCCGCAGGCACAGCCCTGCCGTCCAGCAGGTAATCGCCCTGCAGCTCAAAATCAATCTGTGCGGCATTTTCGATGAGGCCAACGGCAATAAGGGGTTCACTGGGAGGAATCACGGCAGCCCCTGCTTATGCAGCTTCTTATATAAATTAATCGGGGACAACTGTCCCCGATTAGCTCAAATAGAGTCGAGCCGAAAACGTCGGGTTTCGCGCCTCAACCCGACCCGCAGCTCTTTTTTTATATGAATCCCGGTCAGGGAGTATCTGTGAAAGACCCCCCCGTGTCGCTGGTGAGCCTCCTGAGCTTCATGGCGTCCCCCACGACCTCCAGGTGACCGCAGTTCTTGCACATGACCGCTTTTGTCTGTATATCCCCGGTTTCGAGCGTGAGGAACTTTGAGGCCTGTGGTCGAAACGACATGCGCGTTGGGCTGTAGATGGCACCGTTGACGACCGATTCGCTTCCACACCGCAAACATTTCATCGTCGGTATCTCCATTGAGTGGATTGATGATTATTTGCTATTGACACTCACTTGCTTGTGCTACGAGACATAGTATAGAAGGAAATGCAACACTGTGTCAATGAAAGATTGCCCGCACTATTGCCCACACTATGTGGCAGCAAGGTGATCGGCAGGCGTGCGGCCGGTATAAACAACGGGGGCACCACCTTGTTGAACAGACAGATTGAACTTCTCCTTTGGAAAGGGGCGTTCAGGGGGCTTTAATGCTCCAGCAAAGCGTTCTCATTAATACGATACATTATTGCCCGATAATTTTTACCAGCACGCGCTTCTTTCTTCGTCCGTCGAATTCACCGTAAAAAATCTGTTCCCAGGGGCCGAAGTCAAGCCCGCCTTCGGTTATTGCAACCACAACTTCACGGCCCATGATCTGCCGCTTCAGGTGCGCATCGCCATTGTCCTCGCCGGTGCGGTTGTGACGATACCGCGACACGGGCTCATGCGGAGCCAGGGCCTCAAGCCATGTTTCATAATCCTGGTGCAGCCCCGATTCATCATCGTTTATGAAGACCGATGCTGTGATGTGCATGGCATTGACAAGAAGCAGCCCTTCACGTATGCCGCTTTCCTGCAGACACATCTCCACATCACTGGTGATGTTTATGAAAGCGCGGCGCGTGTTCGTGCTGAACCAGAGCTCCCTGCGATAACTTTTCATGGCTACCCCTGCATGTTTTAATCAAAAGAATGTCTCAAAAGGTTTTAATCTCTTATGGTTACATTGCCCGAAGCCTGCTGTGGGGAGGTTCATTGCGCCGTACATAATTGCAGCCGGCCGTTGCCGCTGCACCCATAATGCACGCAACAAGCATCGCAGCGACTGCGCCCCTGGCAATTTGCACAGCAAGCAGGCAGAGTGTGCCGCCGATGCAGACGCTGCCCAGCAGTGCTCCCAGCAAACAGAAAAAATCGCCGCTTTTGTAGAACAGGCGGGTAAATACATATACAAAAAGAGCCGCTGTAAAAGGAATAAACGCGTACAGCAGGCTCAGGGCTTCGGTATGGCAGCCGTCGCAGTTGATATTCATTCCAAGACTTACATAGAAGAACCTGTCAATATAACCCCACAGGAAAGCAAAAGCTGCCGCTCCTGCCGCAGCCCCTGCCGCGGCGACTAAGAACTGCAAAAAAACTTTTTTCATGGCAGCGCCTCAGCGGTTTGAAAATCCTGACAGTATGAATGGCTTGAGCTGTCCCCTCCCGACGGGCTGGCTGCCCGTGGCCTGCATGGTCGCGGATATGCCGGCCTACGTTTTTTTAGTAGCCATGCGATCTACAAATGCTTTGGCAAAGATGCCGCAGACATTTTCAAGCGATTCCAGGAGCAGCTCGCGCTCCTTGTCGCTGATGTTCGCGAATATCTCTTCGGCGACCCTGCTGCGCTGTTGAAGGAACCCGTCGCGTATCTCTTTTCCCCTGGCAGTGAGCGTAACAAAAACCTTACGCCGGTCTTCATGTCCGCGCTCGCGCTCTACAATACCTTCTTTCTC
>CAYNVA010000140.1:0-2528 GCA_964400575.1 uncultured Thermodesulfobacteriota bacterium
CGGTATCACCGGACAGGATGGATCCTACCTGGCTGAATTGCTGCTTGAGAAAGAATATGAAGTGCATGGCATGATACGGCGCTCCTCTTCATTTAATACCGGCCGGATCGACCACATCTACCGCGACCGGCACGAAAAAGATGTGCGCCTGTTTCTGCACTTCGGCGACCTGAATGACGCCAGTTCAATCAACCTGCTGCTGCGGGATATTCAACCCCATGAGATATACAACCTGGGCGCCCAGAGCCATGTGCGGGTTTCATTTGATGTTCCTGAATATACCGGAGAGATTGATGCCATGGGCGCGGTTCGTATTCTTGAAGGCATTCGCGAGACCGGCCTCAACACGAAATTCTATCAGGCTTCCTCCTCGGAACTGTACGGCAAGGTGGCTGAAACCCCGCAGAAAGAGACGACGCCTTTCTATCCCCGTTCACCCTACGGCTGCGCCAAGGCCTATGCCTTCTACATCACAAGGAATTACCGTGAAAGCTACGGCATGCATGCCTCTAACGGCATTCTTTTCAACCACGAATCTCCCCGGCGGGGCGAAACCTTCGTTACCAGAAAAATTACCCGCACCGCAGGCCGCATCAAGCTGGGTATGCAAAACAGCCTGTACCTGGGCAACCTTGACGCCAAGCGCGACTGGGGCTTTGCCGGAGACTATGTCGAGGCCATGTGGCTGATGCTGCAGCGGGAGAAAGCTGACGACTATGTCATCGCTACCGGCGAAACCTATTCTGTCCGCATGTTTGCCGAAAAAGTTTTTGACCGTTTGGGCATGCCGCTTGAATGGCAGGGGGCGGGCCTGGAGGAAAAAGGCATCGACAGGAACACAGGCATGATTCTCATCCATATCGACCCAAAATACTTCCGTCCGGCCGAGGTCGACCTGCTGCTGGGTGACGCAGCCAAGGCGCGGCGCGATCTCACATGGACGCCGAAAACCGGCTTTGACGCCCTTGTGGCGATGATGACTGACGCCGACCTCGCGCTGGCCGAACGCGAGAAGCGGGTTTAAAATAAGAGGTGTCAGGACATGCGAGCAGCCGGTGAGGGCAGGCACCCCGCGTGTGCAGGTGGCCATATACTGCATCGTTTTTCTTCAACGATCAACATTGCACACAGAACCAATTCCAACGACCAACAGGTTTCAACAATCAGAAACCGGATTGTAGCGCGGCAAGCCCGGATATTTTTAATCGCTTGAGCTTCAGGATGACAATTGAAAAAAGGACGGCAACATAACAAAATGAATCTGCTCGTGCAGAGACAATTCATGAATTGTCTCTGCGGCAGGATAGAGCATGTAACTAAATCTTGTGACCGAAAATCAGAAAACAGTTGAATGCGTTAGCTGTATGGATTCCTTTCTTGTCATTCCCGCTTGACGGGAATCCCTTTTGGTGTGCTGAAAAATGATTCCGGACAAGCCGGAATGACCGAGGTATGTGTTGCTCTATCACACATGAATAATGGTCATAGTAATTTGTTAAATGCTCTAAAATAATAAGAATTGACCGGCGCCAGGAATTCGGCAATGAAATATTTCCGGTAGAAGCATGCGGATGCCCCTGCATATGCAACAACAAAACCATGTGTTGAAACAGGCTATGATAAAATTCTTATTAGCAGGCCTCGTTTTTTTTACAACAGCCCTGCCCGCCCGCGCTGACACTATCTTTTTCAAAAACGGTGCACGGCTGGATATTTTAAAAACCTGGCAGGAAGACGGGCAGATAAAATGCGAGATGTACGGCCAGGAGGTAGCCTATCCACTTAAGGATGTGCTGCGCGTGGAGAAAAACACCGCGCCGATTCCTCCGGCAGATACGGAGGCAGCGCCAGCAAAACAAAAAACCCCGGCTTCTATCAAGCGCGAGCTTGAAATCATAACGCTGCATAATGCAGCGATGGAGCTTGCCGGCAAGGGCAGGATGCGCGATGCCCTTGATAAGGAGAAGCAGGCCTATAGGCTTGATCCGGATAATGAAGCCGTGCGCACATCACT
The DNA here is from genome assembly GCA_964400575.1 of uncultured Thermodesulfobacteriota bacterium. Taxonomy (GTDB): domain Bacteria; phylum Desulfobacterota; class WTBG01; order CAIYCZ01; family CAIRTM01; genus CAIWCT01. The sequence goes on from CAYNVA010000140.1 coordinate 2,015, forward strand.
GGGCACTTTGTACAATGCCTGCGGCGTTGAAAAGAAAAAGCAGGGGGATTTTGACGGGGCTTTGCAGCAGCTGCAGTATGCCAGTGAATACGCTCCCCATGAGCCGCAGATAAAAAAGAACATTGCAGTGGTGTATGTTGAGATAGCCCGGCAGGCCATGGAAAAGAATGATTTCAGGCAGGGTCAGGCGCTGCTGGATAAAGCAGCGGAGTATGACCCGCTCAATCCCCATATTTTTGTTTCTTCCGGCAGGATCGCCTATATCGACAACAATTATGCAAAAGCCGAGCAGGACTGGACGCGCGCCCTTGAGCTTGCCCCGCACCTGCGCGACGTGCGGGAGCAGCTGCAGAAGCTGCAGAAGGAGAAAACGCTTGAAGACGGTTTCGAGGTGCGGGAGCGCGACAACTTCAGCCTGAAGTTTGAAAGCGCGCAGAACCGGGATCTGGCCGATGCGCTCATGCAGGTGCTGCGCGACGCCTACCGTGAGGTGGGCCGCGACTTTGATCTCTAC
>CAYNVA010000141.1:0-8850 GCA_964400575.1 uncultured Thermodesulfobacteriota bacterium
AAGGTTGTTGATCGTTTATCGTTTATAGTTTTTCGTTAACAACCAACAACCAACGATCAACGGCTAACGAACAGGGGGCAGAAGTCAGGGTTTAAGGTTGTTGATCGTTTATAGTTTATAGTTTTTCGTTAACAACCAACAACCAACGATCAACGGCTAACGAACAGGGGGCAGAAGTCAGGGTTTAAGGTTGTTGATCGTTTATCGTTTATAGTTTTTCGTTAACAACCAACAACCAACGATCAACGACTAACGAACAGGGGTCGGAGTTCGGTGTGAAAATGTTCAAGTTTTAAGTAGGGGTAGACCTGCGTGTCTGCCCTGAGACCGGAGTTCGGAATCAAAGGGGCGGGGTTATCCCGCCCGAAAGATATCTTGGATCCTATGTGTCTTCTATTCTGAATTCTGACTACTGTATTCTGCCTTCTTTTCTTAAGGACCTTAAACATAAATAAAGACGATTAGAAACACCCGCAGATACTCTCGAAAAACCGTTTTTTCAGCAATGAAATGCTGTGCTATACGCGCCCGTATCGTCTCACTCCATCGCGCCCAGCAGTTCATCCAGCGACACGGAAGCGAAGCTGGTGGCGTAGTCGCTCATGGCATACGGAATGACCAGTTCCCGGCCGTGCAGCAGCGCGCCGCAGGTGTACACGACATTCGGGACATAGCCTTCGCGCTCGGCTTCATTCGGGGTCAGGAGGGGCTCGCGCAGGCGGCCCAGAATGCGCGTCGGGTCTTCCAGATCAAGCAGCACAGCGCCCAGGCAATACTTTCGCATCGGGCCGACGCCGTGGGTCAGCACGAGCCAGCCCGCCTCGGTCTCGATGGGGGAGCCGCAGTTGCCGATCTTCACGAATTCCCAGGGCTGGGCCGGCGGGAGCAGCAGCACCGGCGAATGCCAGAAATGGATATTGTCTGAAAACATCAGCAGAATGTTCTCATCGTCCTGACGCGACAGCATGGCATAGTGGCCGTTGACCTTGCGCGGAAACAGGGCCATGCCCTTATTCTGCACGGCGGGGCCGTTCAGGGTGATAAATTTAAAGTGGACAAAGTCGGGCGTCTCCAAAAACTGCGGCAGAATGATCTTGCCGTCATAGGCCGTGTAGGTCGCGTAGTAAGTGAAGCTGCCGTCGTCGTTCTGGAAGCGCACAAAGCGCGCATCCTCGATGCCATTGCTCTGGCCGGGCGAGGATGGGAAGAGAACGCGCTGGGAGACGTGGCTGTCGGGAGCAAAGCGCACTTCGTAGTTGGATTCGGCCAGCAGCAGGATGCCCCGTGCGGCATGGTCGGCCGTAGCATCTGCCGGGTCTGTCTGGCGGCGCTCGGCTTTCATGACCTGGTGGCGCAGGTCATCCAGAATAAAGGCCTCGGGCAGCTGCTCCAGCACGCGCTGGCAAAAATCATTCTGCACGCCAAGCTCCTTGAGCTTGCGGGCAAAGAGCGGCTTTTCGTAAAGGGCATTGGGAAGGCACTCGGGCTCCGTCACAAGCGGGACGGGAGGCGTGAGCGTGATTCGGTGCTGCGCGCTCACTGCGCCCGTGCGAAAGGTGATGGATGAAATGTGCCCTTCTCCTGTGGCACGCAGGCTCAGGATGAAACGAAGCGCCCCCGGCGGCATCCCCGTCTGGTCGGGGTGGGGAACGACGGAGGGGTTGAACAGCGCGGCTGACTCAAAAGAGTATTCATGAGTAAAATAAGAGCCGATGAGCTCCTGCCGTTCGGGCGATGGCTCCTGAGCCTCCCCCAGATAATTGCGCACCTGGGTATAACGATGGCGAAAAATCTGCTTCACCTGCTCATGCCGGTCATCGAACTCTCCGAGCACCTGGCGCAGCACCCTGTCGACTTCATCGTCGGAGAGGGCCACTACGCGGGCGACGATGCTTCGCGAGATGGCATCACTGGTTGGCTGAAAGGGGCGGATCAGCACACGCGAGCGGTCAGGAGTCAGCGTGGGCCCGATGCGCATGGCATGAACAGTCTGTCGCGCACCTGAAGTCATAATTCCATGTCCGGTATCAATTTTTCACTTTTCTGCGCTACTGGCCCGGCGGTTCTTTACATCCTGCACGATTGATTATCTGCCGGTTTTTTCTGTCAAGCTCAGGCTGCACATTCATTTTTTAATGAGCCCACTATAGGCCTATAAGACTGGTGCGTCAATGTAATTTGTCTCCGAAAAAATTCAATTTACTTTCAATGCTGGAAGCCCATGTGGCCTCCGTTCCGGTTTCCGGTTTCCGGCTCCTGACTTCCGACCTCCGACCCCTGTTCGTTAGTCGTTGATCGTTGGTTGTTAACGAAAAACCATGAACGATAAACGATCAACAACCTTAAACCCTGACTTCCGACCTCCGACCTCCGACTCATGTGACTCTTGAACTCTCCAACCGTATGTGCTAACGTTCTGAGGAATTGCCGGGTTAGTGGTGCATGTAAAATTTATGGTATGCAACCTCAAGGATCCGGCTGCGCTCTGATTTTTTTAGTTCGATACAGCTATGCAGCCGGCGGGGAGCCGCCGTGCTTCGTTGCATGTCTCAACAATCATTACAAGGGTGCCATCTTTATGAAATCAACCGATCCAATCAAACAATTTTATCTGCAGCATCTTCAGGAAGCACAGGCCGATGGGTTAAACTTGAAGGCGCCGTGCCCCTTTTGTACGCCTGCGGAAAATACAGCACCCGGAACGCTGGTCGTGGATCTTGATCCCGACAGTTTTTTTTACGGCTATTTCAGATGCCTCAACAGGTGCAAGCCGGGCGGCTTTGCTCTGCACTTCGGGCGGCTGCTGGGCATTGACCCTAAGCTGGTACCGGGATTTGACCCTGACCGGACGGCCTATGTGCGCAACATCCTCTTCCCGGCTAAAAACCTGAATAGCGAAATTAAAAAACACCAGGCCAGCATGTCCAGGGAGCAGTACGCTTTTTTCAGCGCTGTCGGCGTATCAAAAGAGGCCGTGGATGAGATGCGGATCGGCTTTAACGGCCGCTATCTTATCTATCCCTATTTCCTTGAGGATAGCAATTGCTATGCTGCCCGCTGCGTTCTGTCGGGCAAGGAGGCGGATAATTTCTGGATTGGAGATGAAAAATTTTACGGGGCTGAATTCCAGGTTTTCAACATCGAAGAAATCGATCGTTGCGAAAACGGCGCGCTTTTTATCACCGATGGCGAACGCAATCTCCTCACCCTCAAAGAGCTCGGCTACCCGTGTATCGCCGTGCCCAATATAACCGCGCTTGAAGTTCTGCAGCTGGAACGCTTCGCTTTTATCAAACATGTGCTTATTGTGCTCAACAATACCCCTGAAGCCCAGCTTGCCGCCCGTTCCCTTGCCACCAGCCTCGGGTTCAAGGTGCGGATTCTCAAATGGCCGGCCAACATGAAACGAGACTTTCATTTACTGCATCTGGCCAAGGAAAAAGGTGCTGATTTCGGTGCGGAAGTCGCAAGAATGATCAAAAGCTCCAAGGCCTTTTCGCCGTTCACCTCTCCCGAGCGGGAGCACCTGAATTTTGTAGATGCCCTGGAAAAAGATAAGGGTAAAGACGTCCTGGGCGTTCCTACGGGTTTCGCAAAGATGGATCAGGCCATGAATGGCATTCGGGGCATCAATATCATGGGCGGCCAGCCCAAAGCAGGCAAATCCACTTTCTTTATGCAGGTCTCAACCGAGGCGGCCCGCCAGGGCGTACCGGTCATTTATTATGACTTTGAAAACGGCCGCCAGAAAATCTATCTCAGAACCCTCTGCCGCTTAAGCAGGCTTTCAGAAGAAGCGCTCCGGGAGCAGGAACCCGACGCTGATACCGCGGCTAAGCTCAGCCGGGCCCAGGACGAACTCAGAAAAATGCTGCTCTATTTCCGGGTGGTCACGGACCGGAAATTAAGCCCTGAAATAATGCGGCGGCAGATCGATTTTATCAAGCATGAGACCCGGCTGGACAAGTGCATGGTGGTCATCGACAGCCTGCACAAGCTGCCCTTTAAGAATCTTTCCGAGCGGCGCACCGGCATCGACGAATGGCTGCGGCAGATGGAGTCCATTCGCGATGAGCAGCGCGTTGCGTTCCTGGTAATTTCGGAATTATCCCGCGCCGGGGAAGGCAGCTACAGCAAAATACCGGATCTGGGCTCTTTCAAGGAATCCGGCGACATAGAATACAGCGCCGATAATGCAATTATTCTGCAGCCCAACTGGGATCTGCTCGATCCCCTGTCCACGAAAGAGCGCAAAAGCACGTTATGGATGGTTGCCAGCAGGGAAAACAGTCCCGGCAAGCTGGGAGAATACGCGCTGGATTTTCCCTTCTGGGGATTCAAGGAGCTGTAGATTCCCACCTGCCGATTATCGTTCACACAGGCTGCGGCAGCACTGCCGTCCGGCCGCCTCCCGCACAGATCCCGGCATGCGCTGCTCAAGCACCGGGTTCCTGCTCACTGTCTTAGCTTTGTGGAATGTGTCAACAGCGCTATTTTCGCCTAAATCAGTATCCCTGATTGTGCATGGGCAACAGGTGCAGGATTTATTCACGCAAGCCAATTAATGATGTCTTCAAGCAGCTCTCTATAATGAGCCGTGACCATGTCATTAAAGCATTTCTCCTGCCTCCAGGAGAAAAGCATTTCGCATGATACCCCGGATCGCTCAGCAATTTCCTGCTCATCCATTATTTGCAATAACCGCGACACCATCCAAAGGCTTGCCAGATATTTATCCAAAGGGATATGTAATCCATTGCCCGCAGATACATGCCGACCGTCCCTAAATAATCTCATTTTATCGTCAATAAATCCCTGAAGAATATTTTCTATCTGAGATAGTTTTGTTGTTTTGTTTGAAGTGTTTATTTCAATTCTCATCTCTTGATACATCCTTGAATCATTTCTGTTCCTGAGCCATATTGCGCCACTCTTCCCCTTACAACTTGAGAAAAGCGATTGTCCTGGTGTTTATACAACTTTTATAAATCGTAGAGTCCTCGATGCCGTACTTATAATCCCCGGTGCGCGCAGCGCACCCTGCGGCTTCGGCATCACAAACTAATACCGCGGCTTGAAGATGATCGAAGGCTTTGTTTTGGCGGAGCACGTGAACCCCTGTATTTCTTTCACCGCGCCGTATTTCTTTTTGAGCTCATCAAGCGGTGCAGCATCAAGGGCATAGAGCGGGCAGGCCGCAACGCAGGCAGGGTCTTTGCCTGCGGCCAGGCGGTCGAGGCAAAAAGTGCACATCTGCATCTTGTCATCTGCCTGCGTGGAAAACTGCGGCACTGAATACGGGCAGGCTTCTTTGCACGCGCCGCAGGCGTCGCCGCCAAGGCATGCCTCGCGGTCAACGGTCATGATCCCGTCTTCAGCTCGTTTTGCAATGGCTGAAACCGGGCAGACCTGAACGCAGGCAGGCTCGGCGCAGTGGCAGCAGGAGAGCGATACATAGGAGAGCAGCACGCCGGGATAAGAGCCGGTTTCGGTTTCAACAACGCTGCGCCATGAAACATGCGTGTCCCGAATGTCGTTCTTGTCGCGGCAGGCAATAGCGCAGGCATAGCAGCCCGTGCAGCGTGACTGGTCGAAGTAAAATCCCATCTGCATAGTGTTCCTTTTTAAATAAATTTCACAACAACAGAAGTCTTAACAGTTTCAGCGGTTTCAACCGTTCAAACAGTTCAAACAGCTTAAACGGTTTTCTCAACCTGCACCAGACAGGTATTGCCGCAGAAGGCTCCCGCGGGCGAGCAGGCGTCTTTTAAAAGCGTATTGGCACATCCCCCGCGGTCGATGCCGCTCTCGTCGGGCCGGTACCAGGCGCCCTGCCCCATGCTCACCACGCCCGGCATGATGCGCCCTGTTACTTTGGCTGCAACCAGCACCGTGCCCCTGTCATTGAACACCTTGACCATGTCGCCGTTATTGATGCCGCGCTGCGCTGCATCAGCCTGGTTGATCCAGACCTTGTGCGGCTCGAGGTCCCGCAGCCAGGGATTATTGTGCATGTTTGAGTGTATGCGCCGCTTTGAGTGCGTGCTGATGAACTGCAGCGGATACGTTTTCGCGAGCTCGTCATCTCTGCCTTCCCATGCCGGTATATAGGTCGGCAGGGGCGGCAGCCCCGGTGTGGCGCGCTCTTCAAGCTTCTTTGAATAAATCTCTATTTTGCCCGACGGCGTCGGGAACGGGTTTGTCGCAATATCCTCACGCTGCTTTGTAAAAGCGATGGCAGGCTTCTCGAGCTTAATTTTATGCACGCCTTCGGCCTTGAACGACTCATAGTCAGGCAGGGGCTTTGAATCGGTAAAATTCTCTGCATCCTTCCAGAACATGCGCAGCCATTCGTCCTCGGTTGAATTGCTGTAGTCTTGTATGCCCAGGCGCGGGGCAAGCTCGGTGCAGATCTGCAGATCTGACTTCGACTCATAGAGCGGCTCGATAAGCTTGTTCATATAGATATAATACGGCCCGCCCTGCCAGGGCCTGATGATGTCGTTGCGCTCGAAGTGGGTGTTGACCGGGAGCACGATATCGGCATGCCGGGCCGTAGCGGTCATGACCTGCTCATGCACCACCACGAACTCGGGCTCCTGCAGCGCGCGTGTTGCCTTGTTGGAGTTGAGAAACTGGTTGACGGCGTTTGAATTGGTCACATACACGAACTTGATGTCAGCGGGGTAGCCGCCTGCTGTGCCGTTTAAAATAGCGTCCCAGACCTTGGTTATGTGAATGGCGGGCCGCTGGCGGGCGCCCTCGGGCAGGTTGCCCGACATCTGCCGGGAGATGAGCCCGGTTCCGGCAAGGGGCTGCAGGCCAACGGCAGGCAGGTTAAATGCCGCTGGCTCGCCGCCGTAAATGCCCACATTGCCCGTCATGGCAGCAAGGGTTGATGCGGCCCGGTGAAACTGCTCGCCGAAGGCCGTGCGGCCCGGCGCGCCCAGGGTCAGAAGCTTGGCAGGCTTGATGGTTGCATACTGTCGGGCAAGGGACGAGATGGTGTGTTCGGGCACGCCGGTAATGGCAGCTGCCCACTGCGGGGTTTTGGGCAGGCCGTCGGCCGTGCCCAGCACATAGTCTTTAAACGCATCAAAGCCCACCGTGTGGGAGTCAAGAAACTGCTGGTCCTGCAGGTTCTCGGTAATCATGACATGTGCCATTGCAATGAGCATGGCCGTGTCTGTGCCGGGCCTGATGGGAACCCACTGCGTGGCAAATGCCGCTGCCGAATCGGTGAAGCGCGGATCGATTGCAACGATCTTTACGCCCTTTTCTTTTGCCTGTGCAAGATTCCATGCCGTGGTGGTGCGCTGAACGGTTTCCGCGGGGTTCCAGCCCCACATGATGATGAAGCGGGCATTGGGAATGTCGTCTGATGTGTGGCCGGCCGTGACGGTGCCGTAGGTGGTCTCGGAGTTGAACAGGCTGCCCCAGAACGAACAGGAGCCCCAGATGGGCGTGAACCCGCCGAACATGGTCAGCAGGCGAAACACCCCGAGCTGGCTGTGCAGAAAGGTACCCGTATTACCTGAATAGGCGAGGTAGAGGATGGACTCGTTGCCGTAGGTATTTTTTACATGCTTGAGCTTTTCGGCGACGGTTTCCAGGGCCTCGTCCCAGGTAATAGGCTCAAACTTTCCTTCGCCCCTCTTGCCCGTGCGCTTCAGCGGGGTGCGCAGGCGGTTTTCCGAATAAACATGCTCCCGGTAAGCCCTGCCCCGGCAGCAGGCCCGGAGCTGCGGGTCAGCGCCGTCATCGGTTTCGATCTCGCGGATAACGCCGCCTGCCACATGAACTTTCAGCACGCACCTGCCGCCGCAGTCGTGTGGGCAGGTGGTGAGCACGACCCGTTCCTTATCCGTTTCCAATGGCATAGAGCCCTCAGAGAAATTCTTGATTATGGATTTTTGCTTCTGGATTCTGAATACCGGCTTCTGAATTCCCATTATTTATACTGCAACAATCGGCAATCCGCAATCCGTTATCAAAAAAATCAGGTGACTAGTGGCTGAACGAAAACCCTGAACCATAAATTTGTTGGGTTCGCCCTTATGACAGTGCTTTTTCGTAAGCATTTGTTTTTGCGTAGGTTGGGTTGAGATACGAAACCCAACGGGTTATTTCGGGCTTAAACCAACCTACAAAAAAATAACTTTTCGTTCAGGCGCTAACTACTCGAGGTAGCGAGGGGTTAGGCGGCAGAAGTCGGAAGTAGGAATCCAAACTCCAAACTTTGAACCCTGAGCAGTTACAAAATCAGGCTTTCGGCGTTGTCTCCATGCGGTAACTGTCCACGGGGCTGAGCTTCTCGGTAAAAATATATATCTGGGTCGAGAACTGCTGCTCAATTGACACAAGATCACTGCGCTTGTTGTTCTGCAGATACGCAGCTGCATCTTCGGAGACATACACCTTAATTTCAGCGCAGTCACCGACTGAGGCCTTCTCAAAAACAGCAGTCAAGGCCAAAAGTGCAATGGCCTCCCGTGATTTCAAACTGCCGGTGCCGCCGCAGCACGCACACTGCGTCTGGCTCGTATCGACAAGGGGCGTCCGGAGCCGCTCCCGGCTCATCTCCAGCAGCCCGAACTGCGAAATCCGCGTGATCTCTATATTGGCCTTGTCGTTCTTGAACGCGTTGCGCAGATGGCGCTCAACCTGCATACGGTTTTTCTGGCTCTTCATGTCGATAAAGTCGATAACGATCAGCCCGCCCAGGTCCCGCAGGCGCAGCTGACGGGCTATCTCGTCGGCGGCCTCAAGATTGGTGATATAGGTCGACTCCTCAGGGTCTTTCACCCGGGTGAAGCGACCCGTGTTGACATCGATGGCCACAAGGGCTTC
>CAYNVA010000142.1:0-5032 GCA_964400575.1 uncultured Thermodesulfobacteriota bacterium
GAATATCGCACAGATCAACGAAGCCCTGTGCAAGGGCTGCGGCGCCTGCACAAGCTCCTGCAAGTCGGGGGCGATAAATCTGTACGGATTTACCAATACGCAGATTATGACCGTACTGGATGCGCTGTAAATAATTTTTGATTTCGGATTTTGGAATTACGCAGAGGAGTTTCTGTGGAAGAACAAAAAGATATTGATTGGCAGCCAAAGATCGTTACATTTCTGTGCAACTGGTGCAGCTATGCAGGGGCTGACCTTGCAGGCGTTTCCCGGCTGCAGTATCCGCCCAATACGCGCACCATCCGGGTTCCCTGCTCAGGCCGGGTGAACCCCCTGTTTATTCTTCGGGCTCTTGAGAACGGGGCCGACGGCGTGCTCGTGTCGGGCTGCCATCCCGGCGACTGCCATTACCTCAGCGGCAATTATGTGGCGCGCAGAAAGTTCGCCATTTTCAGCAGCCTGCTTGAATATCTCGGTATTGAAAAAGGCAGGGTCCAGTATACCTGGGTGTCGGCTGCCGAGGCTGGCAGGTTTGCCGACATGATCACTCAGGTGACCGAAGATGTGCGCAAACTCGGGCCTGCAAAAAAATTGGTTAAGCAGAAGGTTGAATAGATGGAACACCTGACAGCCCAGATACGGGAAGCGGCTAAGAAGCTGTTTGAAGAGAACAAGGTCGACCTGATCATCGGGTTTGAGCAGGGCAGCCTGCCCCTGCGGGCAACACCCTGCTTCATTCGCAGTGCTGAGGACACCAAGAGACTTGTCTGGAACAGCGGCTGCGGCAATAATCTGGCAGCCTATGTGCCTGACTACAGCACGGAAAGAATCGGCATTATCGTCAAGGGCTGCGACAGCCGCTCTGTGGTCGGGCTCATCAAAGAGCAGCAGATCGAACGCGACCGGATCGTCATTATCGGCGTTGCCTGCACAGGCATGATCGATAGCCGGCTGGTTGAAGAAAAGCTTGCAGGCAGGGAAGCCCTTTCTGCTGAAGACGGCAGCGATGACATTACCTTTAAGGGCCGCGGTTTTGAAGAAAAGGTGAAGAAGAGTGATCTTCTTGATGAAAGCTGCAGATTTTGCAAACACCGGAACCCCGCTGTCTGCGATATCATGATCGGTTCTGCTGTTGAAGAAAACAAAGAAGGCGATGAGTTTATAACCGTCACAGAGTTTGAAGCAAAAAGCGCTGAAGAGCGCTGGGAGTATTTTACCCAGCAGAGTCAGAAATGCATCAGGTGCTATGCCTGCCGCAATGCCTGCCCTTTGTGCTATTGCAAGGAATGCTGCGTTGACAGCTCCCAGCCCCAGTGGTTCGGGAAATCAACAGCCCTTTCCGACACGCAGGTATTTCATATCATGCGCACCTTTCACACCGCGGGCCGCTGCGTTGACTGCGGCGCATGCATGCGGGCATGCCCCATGGATGTTGACCTGCGGTTTTTAAACAAAAAGATCGATAAAGATGTGCGCGAGTTGTTTTCGTTTGAGGCCGGCATGAGCCTTGATGATGCTCCACCGCTCAATACGTTCAAGGCCGATGATCCGCAGGAGTTTATAAAGTAAAGTTCTATTGGTTAAATTGGTTGTATTGGTTCAATTAGTTGTACTGACTGCAAAACCAATGAAACAAATGAAACTAAGATAACTAATGAAACCAATACAACCAATGAAACAAATAGAACTAATCAAACTATTTTAGTGTCTCCATGGAAATAAAGATACTCGATAAAAAAGATCTGCCCGCATTCGTGAGCGAACTGGCCTCCTGCTTTCAGGTGTTTGCGCCTGTGAGGAAAAAGGAAGGCGTCATGTTTGCGGCGGTGGCATCAAGTGATGAAATATGCTTTGATGCCGCCAATACCAGAAAAAGCGTTAAGGAGCATTTTTTCCCGCAGCGCGAGCAGCTTTTTGCCTACAAAGAAGAAGATATCCGCGAGCCGTCTTTTCCCGATACGCAACGGGTGGTTTTGGGCGTCAGGCCCTGCGATGCCCGAAGCCTTGCGATTCTCGATAATGTATTCAACAGCACAGACTACCCGGATCCCTATTATCTGAACAAGCGGGGCAACACCGTGGTTATCGCCATGGGCTGTGCAGCACCTGAAAGCACCTGCTTCTGCACGTCCATCGGCGGCGACCCTTTTGCAACAGATGGCGCTGATGTGCTTATGATTGATACCGGAGAGGCCTATGTGCTGCAGCCGGTGACTGAAAAGGGCAACGGCTTTCTTGCCGTCAGGAAAGAGCTTAAAAAAGCGGGTGCAGACCAGGCGCAGGCACAAAAGAAAATCATGGAAGGCGGCCGCGCAGCTTTGAAACCACAGATCCAGCCCGGGGAAGTAAAAAAGAAGCTGGATGAAAATTTTGAAAGCCCGATATGGGCGACCTTGCATGAAAAGTGCCTCGGCTGCGGCATATGCACATTTCTGTGCCCGACCTGTCACTGCTTTGATATGCTTGACGAGTCCATCGGCACGGCGGGCGAGCGCATCCGCATCTGGGATTCCTGCATGTTTCCTCTGTTCACCCTCCACGCCTCAGGGTCAAACCCGAGGCCCGGCGCTAAGGAGCGGGTGCGGCAGCGGGTCATGCATAAGTTTAAATATTTTGTCGACAATTTCGGCGTGGCAGCCTGCACGGGCTGCGGCAGGTGCATCAAGTGCTGCCCGGTCAATCTTGATATCCGGCAGGTGCTCAACCAGATACAGGACCAAAAATAGACAGCTATGAAGAACCCTTACATACCCGAGCAGGCGCGCATCGAGCGTATCGTCATTGAAACCGATGACAGAAACATCAAGTCCTTTGACCTTGCCCTGATTGACACGGACAAGGCCAAAAGCTTTCAGTTCGTGCCGGGCCAGTTTGCCGAGCTTTCCCTGACCGGAAAAGGAGAAGCGCCCTTTGGGATTGCCTCATCCCCGAGCGAGCAGGGTATGCTCAAATTCAGCATCAACAAGGCGGGCCTGTTCACTACGGCCCTGCACAATTTGGAAGAAGGGGCGCTTGTGGGCATTCGCGCCCCCCTGGGCAATTATTATCCGGTCAAAGAGCTGGAAGGCAAAAACGTGGTGATCGTCAGCGGCGGCTTTGCCTTTACAACCCTGCGCTCGCTTATCATCTACCTGCTGCAGGAGGATATCCGGCCAAAGTACAAGGACATTACCGTCATTTATGGCGCGCGGCGGCCGGGCATGCTTCTATACCGCGATGAGCTTGAGGCCTGGGCCAGGCGCTCTGATATTAAGCTCCATGTTACCGTTGATGCTGCAGCTGATGGGTGGAGCGGCAAGGTGGGGTTTGTGCCCGCAATCACCAAAGAGGTTGCGCCATCGGCTGACAATGCCGGCGCGCTGGTGTGCGGCCCGCCCATTATGATAAAATATACGATTCCTGTTTTAAAGGAGCTGGGATTTTCGCCCGAGCAGATCATTCTCTCGCTTGAAATGCGCATGAAATGCGGCATCGGCATGTGCGGCCGCTGCAATATCGGCGGCAAATACGTGTGCAAGGACGGCCCGGTTTTTACGCTGGCGCAGTTAAACCAGATGCCTGATGAATATTGAAATTGAGGAATTGAGGGATTTTTTAATTCCTAAATTCCTAAATACCTTAATTCCTAAATTTCCCAGAGGAGCACCTGTGGAAACACAGGATATCTCAACACGGAGGTAAAAGTTTTGGAAGCAATTGAAATAAACAAACTGAATCCTGACTTCAAGCATGAGGTTTCAGAGCATCCCGGCGGCGACGGTATTAAAGCATGTTTTGCCTGCGGCGCCTGCACCGGCGGCTGCCCGGCATCAGAGGCTGACCCTGCCTATGATCCGCGCAAGCTCATCCGGATGATTCTTCTCGGGATGAAAGAAAAAGTGCTTTCCTCAGACCTCATCTGGCTGTGCAGCATGTGTTACAGCTGTTCTTTCCATTGCCCGCAGAATGTGCAGTTCGTGAAGGTCATGGGCGTGCTGCGCGACATGGCGGTCAAGGAAGGCTATGCGCTGCCCGGCTTTCTTAAAACCATGGAGTCAATCGACAAATTTTCGCAGACCGTGCGGCATAATATGGTCATGTCGATTGTTGATAAAAAGAAAGAGGATTTCAGCATTAACACCAAAGACCTTTTGAAACAGGTCGCAGACAGACTGTAAGGAAAAGCTATGAGCGTACAGGCAAAAAACACAGGTGCAGTTATGGTGGTCGGGGGCGGCATTGCCGGCATTCAGGCATCCCTTGATCTGGCAGAGCTTGGCTATTTTGTCTATCTGGTGGAGCAGTCCTCCGCAATCGGAGGCACCATGGCCCAGCTGGACAAGACATTCCCCACGCTTGACTGCGCCATGTGAATTTTGTCTCCCAAACTCGTTGAGTCTGGAAGACATGCAAATATAAAGATCATCTCTAATGCCCAGGTTGCGTCCATTGCGGGCCAGCCCGGAGCATTCAGGGTCAGTGTGCTCAAAAAGCCGCGCTACGTGGACGAAGAGAAGTGCACGGCCTGCGGCACCTGCACGTCATACTGCCCGGTTGAAATTCCCGATGAGTATAATGAGCGCCTGAGCAAAACCAAGGCACTCTATATTGCCTATCCGCAGGCAGTGCCCGCCTCATTTACCATCGACCCGAAGCTTTGCCTTTTTCTGGTGAAAAAGGAATGTCGGCAGTGCGAGCAGGCCTGCAAGGACATTAAGGCCATACAGCTCAACCAGAAGGACGAAACCATAGAGCTTGATGTGGGCGCACTGATTCTTGCGCCCGGCTTTGACGAGTTTGAAGCCCGAAGAAAGCAGGATTACGGCTATGGCGAGTTTGCCAATGTCCTCACGAGTATTGAGTTTGAAAGAATCCAGTCAGCTTCCGGCCCGTTTCAGGGCCATGTTGTGAGGCCCTCGGACAGCAAGCCTCCAAAAAAAATAGCCTTTCTCCAGTGCGTGGGCAGCCGCGATATGGCCACCAACAGCTACTGCTCCTCGGTCTGCTGCACCTATGCGATCAAGGAGGCGATCATTGCAAAAGAGCATGACCC
>CAYNVA010000143.1:0-1882 GCA_964400575.1 uncultured Thermodesulfobacteriota bacterium
GGCAACGACCGGGACCTTGACGGTACGCCCTATGTAGAAAAATATAAGCAGGGCATGGTAAAATGGATGCCGCCGTCAAACATGATCTATCTGGATCACGGCTATTTCCTCTATACCGGCCGGACCGGCGGCATGCCGTCCATTGCCGGCAAGGTTATGAACAAGGCGCGCATCTGGTACTACGGCAAGGGTTTGGGCAGTACGAAACTGCCCCACTGGCAGCAGACGTTTGCTGTAATAGACGGCGCCATGGACCGGATAAAGCAGAAATACCCCGACGTGCAGTGGCGGGCGGAAACCAGCATGCTGTATGCTGACATGAGACACAAGCTGCATGAGCTGCTTGACGCGGGCTGTGATACCATTGTGCTGTCATCACCGCTTGCCATGTATTCACATTTTGAGGACTTCAACTCAGGCTTCCGCCATTCAATTGAGTACATCGAAGAGTGGGAGCACGAACACCCGGGTAAAAAGATCAAGGTAATCATGGCGCCGCCCATGGGAAACTATAAGCCCATGCGGGATGCCTATCTGCAGATGCTGAAAGACCGGCTTGACCGCCTGCCTAAAACCGCCTCGGTGATGGTGGCGGTGACCGTGCATGGCATGCCGTGGGAAAAGTTCAAATGGGAGGCATGGCTTGAGCTTGCCCCGGCGTATCGGGACAAGCTTTTTGAAGAGGTCAAACAGATGGTCGCATCCTACAAGTTTCCGAAGACCAGTGTGGTGCAGTGCCAGGATGAGTTTGCAGACCCCATCTGGGACCCGCAGCAGAAATACCTCTCCACCAACCGCGCCTACTGGGCCGCCATCAAGGAGGGATATGATTACGCAATCGGCCTGCCCATAGAATTTTATGCTGAAAATTCCGATACCATGTTTCACCACGCACTGAAAAATTACAAAGATTTTGACCAGTATGATGTGTATAAGCAGATAAATTACACGGACTGGTCACAGCCCTATGTGCGGGAAATGGTTCAGGATAAAACGCGCGTCATCTACAACGGCGTGCCGGTTGGTAAGTATCAGAAGTACGTCATCGATGCGCTCTACCAGTCTCTGGATAGCATACTTACACAAAAGAACTAATAATTCTTATGACAGCACCAGTATTTAATTTTCTTGAAGAGGTTAAAAAAGGCTTTGCAGGGCTTGCTCTGCAAGAAGTTGCACTTGACCCCTCGCTTATGAACATTGAGGTTAAAGGGGGCAGGAGCAGGCTTGAAGTCTTTCAGGGCGAACATATCGCAAAGGCGGTCTTTTCATCAATTGACATTGACTCCATGCAGGTGTGCGAGCAATCGGTGATTCTCTGGCCCGCGGACCACTGCGATTTACCCGTCTTCTGGTGCAACCTCACGCAGATGCCCGGCATGAGCATCCACATCTTTGACCTGATCCCGGCGATGGACATTGTGCTGCAGCCGCAATACGGCCGGCAATACCTGATGGTTCTGCAGGAGCTGAGAGCAAAAGCTGAAGAGCTGCTCGGCAGCGAAATCACGGAAAAGAACTTTGCGCTTACATCGCCGGTGAGCTGGGCATTGTCTCCCTACCGCATCCTCTTCAAGCTCACCGATGCCGGCAGCGCGCGGCTTGCGCCTGTTCTGCAAGCGTACTGCACAGCATACACTGCTTTCTGCCATAACGCAGCTCCTGTGTCTGACAATGCGGAGCGTGAATTTGTCACGCGCAGGCGCGAGGCGGTACGCAGGCTCATGAAAGAAAATGACCCCGGCTATCCGCTCATGGTCAACCTGTTTGGCGCGGAGCAGACAGCACAGGTGTTTGATATTGTTTTTTAGCTGCGAGCCGTTGTGCCGAAATGATAAGACATTGCTAACTCCATCAGCCCCGCCTGACGTGCGGGGTTCTT
>CAYNVA010000144.1:0-10277 GCA_964400575.1 uncultured Thermodesulfobacteriota bacterium
CTAAGCGCGTCCTCCTTGAAAAGGGCTGCAACGCGCACATGCTCGCGCCGCGTGCGCTCGAGCTGGGCCTCGGCCTGGGCAAGGCTGCCCTGCGCCCGCTCAAGGGCTATCTTGTACGGCACGGGGTCGATCTGAAACAGCTGTGTGCCCTGCTTTACAAACAGGCCTTCCTCAAAAAGGCGCTTTTCAAGAATCCCGCCCACGCGGGCCCGTATCTCCACTTCAAGAAACCCTGCGGTCTGGCCGACGAACTCGGGCTCCCAGTCAGCCTCTGTGGTTTTAACATTCATAATTTCCACAACCGGCGGAGGGGGTGCTTTTTTTGATTTGTCAGAGCTGCATGCTGTCACAGCAAGCAGACAGAGCATAAGTAGAAAAAATTTAGCGCGTTTCATGCCAACCTCAATATTTTGATTTATTCTGTAGCTACACACGAACGTATAGCTTAAGGGCATCCTCCAGTGAAACATCTTCGGGCTCATAAGCAAGAATGCCCTCTCCTGCTGAGGGCTCATTGATACCCCTGCTCAGCACCGTGTTGAAATATTTTAGCGCTCCTTTGCTGTTGCGGTCAGGAATGTCTTAAAAATCTCGATCTGGCCGGCCACAAGCCGCTCCAGCGAGAGGCTCTGTATGCTGTCCTCAAAAAAGCCCTGCTTGAGGTCATAGAAAAGCCCATCGATGCTGGAAATCAGGAGCAGCGCAAGTTCGTGGCTGTCATAGCGGTCAGCAAGGCCAGTTTTCGTGAGGTAATCCTCCACAGCCGTGTGTACATATGAGGAGAATGTCTGCAGCATTGCGTCAAAGCGCCGTATCAGCGTTTCGGGCAGGGACAGCCTCCGGTAGCTTACGTCAAGCATGTCCCACATTTCCCGGTGCTCGACAAAATACCTTACATAAGTCTTCATCGATGTCTCGATCCGTTCAAGGGGAGGCATATCGGGCCGCACCGCCTGCTCAAGCATATCATTCAGGAACTGGAAGCACTCTTCATAGATGCGGGCATAGATAGCATCTTTGTTCTTGAAGTGGAAGTAGAGCGTGCCGTTTGAAAGCCGCGCCGTGCGGCAGATGTCACGAATCGTGGTGTGCTGATACCCTTTGGTGAGGAAGAGCTTGCGCGCGGCGCGCAGTATCCGCTCGGCCCGGAGGCCTGTCTGACGATCGGATATTGCTTTCGATTTTATCTTCACGGAGTCCCCAACTTTTGTTGTAGAGCAATGCTCCAAAAAATACCATTGCACTATAGAGCAGCGCTCTACAAATGTCAATAATGTAAGCCCACGATCGGTTAGCGCCAAATGCTGAACCGCCATGTTCAGGTGAGAGAACAGTTGTGCGATTCAGCCACAAAAAAACGGCCGCATCCTTATAAGATGCGGCCGTTTAAAAATTGGCTCCCCATCACGACCCCATCTGGGCACTGGGAGATTATCGTACGTATACCCGAACAATAATTTCGGAAATTCTAAAAGACACGCGCTGCCCCATTGACATTGTAAAAAAAACCGTATATAAAAATATTGACCGGTTGGCCGGTTAATAGATTGGCAAATTATGACGAGAAAAGATATAAAAATTCAAAGAAAAGAAGATATTTTTGATGCGGCCCTTCTGTGCTTCAACGAGCATGGGTATGCTGAAACCAGCATCGGCATGATTGCTCAAAAAGCCGGTATCAGCAAAGGCGGTATGTATCATTATTTTACCGCCAAGCGGGAGCTTTTTTTAGAACTTTTCCTGTATAAAGTAAAACAATACCACTCGGAAGAACTGAAAGCGTATTTATTCAAAATAGACGACCCAGAGAAACGGCTTCGGGTGCTTTTAAATGAAACAAGCCATATGCTTAAAAAAAATGAGGGCTTTTACCGGTTCTGCCTGGAATTCCTTTCAATGGGAGCTAGAGACAAGGAAATTCGCAAGGTGATGACAGAGTTTTACCACGGAACTGTCGAAATATTTCAGCATATGGTCAACGAGGGGGTCGACGCGGGCAAGTTCACCACTATTGAAGCACAGCAAATCGCCCGTGTTCTTTATATCCTGGTGATGGGCACCTTTTTTACATATTTTTCCATTGATATTGATTTTGACATTGATGAACAGGTTTCTTTCCAGACAAATTTTGTAATGAAGGCAATATAGTTTTTTTAGCATGTTTTTCGACCGGACGTCCGGTCAGCAAATTAATTCACAAACACTTCAGGAGGAATATCATGAAAAAAAATGTACTGGTTCTGGTTTTACTATCAGCGGCATTTCTTGTGGGTTTGATCAGTATTGTCGAAGCTTCGGACGCTGCCGGTCAGCAGGAAAAAGCAAAGAAGGCAAAAACTATCGATACCTCGGCAGCAGTCAGTAACGGGCATCCGGAAATCCCCGAAGGGGTGTCCTGCGGCGACTGCCATGAGATGAAGCTCGATGCCAATACCACGGCAACGCAGATGTGGCTCAGTGGTGAATATTTGGGCAAAAAGAAAGGCGAAGGTGTCATGACCGAAGAGCAGCTGTGGACGGAAATCGGCAAGCTGATCGGCGGCGTAAAGAAAGACACCAAAACGTATGTTCTGGCCACCAGCATGAACAACCGGCCCCTGTCAACCACGGCTGAATTCACTTTTGATCCGGAAAAGAAAGCTCTGTACGGCGTTCATGAAATGAACACGGAGAAACTGGCGCACATCAAGGCCAACCCCTGGGTGAGCATGAACTGGCATGATGAATTTGTCGGCATCGAAGGCCCCTATCGCTGCTGCCAGATAAAAGGCCGCTGCCAGCTGCTTGAGGGCACTGACCCGGAATTTGAAAAAGTATTAATTAACTTAGCCCCCTATGAAGATGCGGCAATCCGCATGATGCCCCCTAACCCCACCCCTGAGCAACGAGAGCAGGTGCTTAAAAATCTCAGGGACCAGGTCTTCAAAAAAAGATTTCTTATGAGCAAAATCACCATAGACCGCATCACGGTGGTGAATAAGGATTTTATGAAGCAGGGCTTTAGAAATGTCCAGCGCTGGGAGCGCAAAGACGCTGCAGCGGCTAAATAGGGTCTGCCGAATCGGCGCAAACAGAGGGCCATTGTGCATGCAGATGAGGATCATTGAGTGATGAAAAAAATAAGGCTTGGGAAAACAGAACTCATGGTTTCAGAAATAGGCTTTGGCGGTATTCCCATTCAGACACCGCCAGAAGAAGCGGCAATCGGCCTGGTGCGGGGAAGCCTCGACCTGGGCGTAAACTTTATCGATACCTCACGCATGTACACGTGCAGCGAAGAGCGCATCGGCAAGGCCATTAAGGGCAGGCGCTCTGAAGTGGTGCTTGCCACTAAATCAGCATCCCGAACAGGCAGCAAGGTGCAGGCCGACCTTGAGCAAAGCCTTAAAAACCTTCGGACTGACTATGTTGACCTGTATCAGTTTCATAATGTCAGCACGCCGGAGGATTTGCAGGCCGTGCTTGTGCCGGGCGGCCCCCTTGAAGTGGTGCAAAAAGCCAGGCAGGCCGGTGCTGTGCTGCATATCGGCATAACCTCACACCGGCTGACTGTGGCCCGCGAGGCAATTATGACGGACCTTTTTGAAACCGTTATGATTGGCCTGAACTTTGTCAACACAGAAGCGGCAGAAGAAATCCTTCCTCTGGCCCGCGCCCGCGATGTAGGCGTGATTGTCATGAAGCCCATGGCAGGCGGCATGCTGGAAAAACCGGCTCTTGCCTTCAAGTATCTGCTGCAGTTTTCAGGCCTTCTGACGCTGATCGGTATTGCCCGGTCGGGAGAGATGGCGGAAATCATAAAAATCGTTGAAGATGGCGGCCCCCTCACCGGCGAGGAACTCAGGGACATGGAGCGTATCCGCTCTGAGCTTGGAAGCGGGTTTTGCCGCATGTGCAACTACTGTCAGCCCTGCCCGCAGAATATCATGATCTCAGCCATAATGTACACGCAGGTGGCACTCACCCGCTTTGACCCTGAACGCATTTTCAAAGGGGAGTGGGATAAATTTATGTCGACAATCGATGCGTGCATTGACTGCGGCGAGTGCGAGAAACGCTGTCCCTATGAACTGCCCATTCGAAGCCGCATCCGCGAAGCCGGACAGCAGTACGCCGCCGCTAAAAATAAACACCTTGGCCCCAGTGGCGCAGGCAAACCGGTTAGCCGCTGAATGAAACAAGACAGCGTTCATGGAGGAATTATGAAAACAATCGTCATTACCGGAAGCACACGGGGAATTGGCCTTGGCATGGCCGAGGAGTTTCTGAAAAGAAGTTGCAAGGTGGCCGTGAGTTCGCGCAGCAATACGCAGGTTCAGGCAACAATCAAAGCTCTGTCTTCCAAATACGCAGCGGATTGCATCTATGGTCTTGCCTGTGATGTAACCGACAGCACAGACGTGCAGGCTCTCTGGGCCGGTGCACACAAGGCTTTTGGAAGGATTGACATTTGGATAAATAACGCGGGTATTACCAACAGCATGAAAAGCCTTCTGGAGCTTGAGCTTGCAGAGGTTACGCCCGTTATCGACACAAATATAACAGGCCTTATCTACGGATCGCTGATCGCCCTTAAAGGTATGACCGCTCAGGGATTCGGACAAATATATAATATGTACGGACACGGGAGCAACGACAATAAAGTTGCAGGACTGCATATTTACGGAACCACCAAACGGGCGGTGCGGTATTTTACCGAAGCATTGATGCAGGATGCGGAAGGCATGCCGGTGCAAATCGGCGCCATCAGTCCCGGCATAGTTGTCACAGACTTTCTCCTACAAGACATGCGCACCATGGGCGCTGACCAGCGTGCCATGGCAAAAGCACTCTATAACTGCCTTGCCGATACCGTTGAAACCGTTACCCCGTTTCTTACGGAAAGGATACTTGAAAACAACATAAACGGGGCTGATATAAACTGGCTTCCGGAAGAAAAAGTGAATGAACGGTTGAATTCAGATCAGTACTGCAGCCGTGACCTTTTCAGCATGTACGGTCTGTAAACGAATTCAAGTCCGGCATACTCCGCTGTGCAGATTATAAAAAACACTTTCAGGTTAAGAATGCCTCATGAAAAAAATTTTTAGAAAAGATCCTCCCTGGGAGCAGCAGAAAGCCATGCTTATCGATGCGGCAGCGCTGAAACTGCCGCTGCTGTACCAGAACCTTGTCGCTGTCTGCGGCCAGGAAAAAGGCCGGCAGCTCTATGATGAACTCTATGAGGCCAGCTATAAAAAACGCCTGCCACAGTTCAAGGGCAAAACCATCGTTGATGTCATCGCCGCTGAAATAGATGTTTTTCCGGCCTTCGGCTGGAAAATGTGGATGGAGACAAAGCAGGAAAGCGGTCTCACCGTTTGCTATGAGCACTTGGAGCGCTGCCCGCACCTGGAAGCCACGTGCAGATACGGCCTGCCTGCACCCTGCGATATTCTGTGCGATCTTGACTGCAAGCTGTCCGCAAAGTACAAGCTGGGCGCCTGGGAGCGGGTGAGCCACCTGCCCTCGGGAGATACGGAATGCTGTTTTAAAATTACGCCATTGAATAAATAAGCAAAAGGAGTCTCCTTATGAAAAGAACTATCCTGATTGCCCTCTCCGGCATTGGTTTTTTCATTCCGTCAATCATACTGTTTCTGCCCTTTCGCATGATGCCGGTGGAAAACTACAATCTCCTGGCTCTGCCGCTGTTTGCATCCGCATGCTTTTTTCTGCTGTACAAGGCCTGCACCGTTGCAAGCGACAGCCGCGGCTACCTGTTCGGCTTCTTTGCAGGCATGGTCATGTGGCAGCTGGTGGGCGAAATCCCTTCCATACTGGTGCCCTCAGGGGCCGTGCTCCAGTTCAGCGATATGAACATAAAAGTAACCGGCGGCTATTATTACGCGCTGCTGGGCTGGATACTGCTGTACATGTTCTGGAAAATGAAAATGATCAGCAATCGCGTAGCATTCGTATTTCTGATCTTTTTCGGGATATGGTCGTTTGAGCTTTATATGGACAACTACTCTGCAAAAGTGCCAATGTTCATGATGGGCATAATAGCAAATACAGTCTTGTATGTCTTTCTGGTTGCCTGCATCTTTGTTCTGTATCTTGCAAAAAAGGCGGCTACCATAGAGCGCAAAACCGTGCTGGGCGGTATTCTCTATTTAACGCTTTCGATCGTGCTGTCGGCTGCCGGGTGGAAGCAGCCCCAGAGCTTTTATCTGAAATACGGTGTTGCCGAACTAAAGGCCGAGTTGCAGGATGTACAGGCGGAGCTTGCTCACATCGAGCGGCTAAAAAAACAAATGGTGTATGCAAAGTAAAGGAGGTCTCATGTATAAAAATGGACTGACACAGAAAGTTTTACTCGCCGCGATACTGGCAGCAGTAACTTTCTTAACCCCAATTATAAGCGAGGCAACTATAAAAAAAGGACTTCTTATCTATGACTCCAATTACGGCTCCACTGCAGAAGTGGCGTACTGGGTCAAGGCTATTATCGGCGTTGAGCAGTCGCTGGATGTTAAGAAGCTTGATCAGGTTATCACCATCGCCCCCTATGAGTATGTCATAATCGGCAGCAGCACAAAAAATGAGGGGCCCCTGCCAAGAATTTACAAATTTGTTGAGGCCTATAAGGATGAGTTGGCAAAAAAACAGGTGGCCTATTTCCTTGTCTGCGGCGACTGGGATGAAACCATGGTGCTCAATGTGCCGGGTAAAAAGCCCCATCTGATTGCAGGCAGGAATTACCTGTACGATATTCAGGAGAAATTTCCGGAAATAAAGCCCGTTGTCATCGGCGGCTTCGGCGGCCGGCAGGTCATGCCCGCCTTGAGCGGTTTTGATGCATTTACGATCTGGATTCTGGAGAAGCTTGCAAAGGAAGGGTGCGGATGGGTCGGGCTTGACATCTGGGAATCCCTGGTGCCTGAGAGGGTCGAAGTCTTCGGCAATGAAGTGCGCACGAAGATGCTCGGACTTGAACCTCTTGCCGATGTGCAGAAATATCGGGGCTTCTGGACCTCCCTGCAGCCCGGCTCATTGCAGGATCCGGCAAAGCAGAAATATCCGTTTCGCCCGTACACGATCAAGTCATCTACCGATAAGATATTTTTCTCGCGGTTCCGGATTAAAAGCAGTCTTGATGATACTATCACACTGCTGAAAACATGGGCACAGCAGGAGGGGCTGGGATTACAAGAGCAGCGCAAATCATTTTTCAATATCTATTATCATGCAGTAAAAAACATCGATGGCAAAGATAAAACGATCCATGTCGTGGCTGCTGTCATGCCCGATGATCCCGCCAATGTGCATATATCGCTCAGGTCATGGGAAAAGCCCGATGCTCGCAAGCCGCTTGAAGCCGCCATCGGCAAGGCCGAGCAGTTGCTCTGGTCTGACGGCAAAAAGGTTGAAGGGCGATAAATAGTTGCAATTAAAGGAGGTAAACCCATGGGCAAAAACAATTTTATATTTCCGCAACAAAAGCATCTTGAAGCGGTCAAAACAAGCCTCTCGTCCTTGAAGGGTTCCGCAGCCTTTACCTGCACTGAGCCAAAGAATGCTGCTTGGGAGGCTGAAATACATCTCGGCAGCGGTGAGATTTTTGAAAAATTGTCCGTGGCGCGCGTTGATCTGTGCGGCGGCGCGGTGGAGGGAGTTCCTACGGATATTACCTTATTGCAGGCATTTGCCTGGCCCCGCAGCCCGTTACTGCCCAGCCTCATAATCATGGCCAGCGCCAGCAGCACCGAGGGGGGTGATCCGATCATCACGTTTTACACGGACCTGATTATGCAAAGCGGCGCAATCCGCCAGGAAGACAAAGACGCTTTTACCGCAGGGCTTGCTGCGGCATGCCAGCTACACGGCCAGGACATTGCCGAGTATCAGGCACTCATGGCGGGCCGGGGCATGCTGGGGGAATGCGCTGCCGAATGCGGCATGCTGTATTTTTTTGAACAAAGCGATGCGGCATTGCTTGAAGATATCATCCGCGCACCGCTGAAGGTGTATGCCGGCATAATCTCTTCTGAAGTCAAGGCCCCTGCATCGCATGACTTTGATGCAATGAAGAACAACCGGAAAAAAATCATCGAGTGGATGATAACGCAGGACTACGGCGTGAAGGTTTCACGGCAAAACGACATCCCCATGGAGGTGATAGAGGCTTACGGCTTTCCGCCAAGCAGGTAATACGTGCAATCTGCCATTATGAAAAAAGCCCGACTCCTTCACGGAATCGGGCTTTTTTAAAGTTGGCTCCCCAGCGCGGACTCGAACCACGGACATGGTGGTTAACAGCCACCCGCTCTACCGACTGAGCTACTGGGGAAAAGTCGTTTCGTGCGTCCTAATAATACAAGATTATTGCTTTGTCAATGCTGATGTGCTTAACATGCAAAGAATTTGTATTGTCCGGGGCCATCTGGAAGGAAAGATATTGCAGATCAATTATTTAAGCAATATTTGGATAATCCGGGTGACAGAAACATCAAAACACATTTAGTCGGAGCGGGTCGGTGATTGTAAGAGTTACCAGCGGCACAGTAATTGGCATAGATGCTTATCCCGTGGAAGTGGAAGTTGACCTGTCGCTCGGGCTGCCCCAGTTTTCCACGGTGGGCCTCCCTGACGTGGCGGTAAGGGAAAGCAAGGATCGCATCCGGGCCGCCATTAAAAATTCCGGCTATAAATTCCCGCGCCACCGCGTGACGGTCAACCTGGCCCCGGCCGATATCAAAAAAGAGGGAACGGCCTTTGATCTGCCCATTGCCGTCGCCATCCTGGCAGCGGAGGGCAACATAGATCCGTTGTCTCTGCAACAATATGTCTTTATGGGAGAACTTTCCTTAGACGGAGGCATCAAAGGTGTCCACGGCGTTCTGCCGGTGGCCCTGCAGACGGAAAGAATGGGCAAGAAGGGGATTATTGTCGCGCGGGAAAACGCTGCGGAAGCGGCCTTTGTACAGAGTATCGAGGTCATTGCCGTGGATCGGCTCTCCGATGTGGTGGAATTTCTGGCCGGCCGTCTGGAGATCAAGCCGCTACAGATAGATTTACAGGCGGCATTCCGTCATACCAGCGAATATCCCTTTGATTTCAGTGATATTCGTGGACAGGAACAGGCCAAGCGGGCTCTGGAGGTGGCGGCCGCCGGCGGCCACAACATTATTATGATCGGTCCGCCTGGTTCCGGTAAAACCATGTTAGCCCAAAGATTAGTGACCATCCTGCCGGAACTCTCCCTGCCCGAAGCGATGGAACTCACCAAGATATTTTCCGTGGCCTCCCTTTTGAGCAGGAATGAGGCCGTGCTCCTGAGCCGGCCTTTTCGTTCGCCTCACCACACCATTTCTGATGCGGGGCTGGTAGGCGGCGGCCATATCCCCAAGCCGGGGGAGATCAGCCTGGCCCACCACGGGGTCTTGTTTCTCGATGAACTCCCGGAGTTTAAAAAAAATGCCCTCGAGGCGCTGCGTCAGCCCTTGGAAGAGGGTACGGTGACCATCACCCGATCCTCGATGACGGCCACTTATCCAGCCAAGTTCATGCTGGTGGCGGCGATGAATCCCTGCCCCTGCGGTTACTATGGCGATCGGCGTCGTCCCTGCCGCTGCAATACCACGCAAATCAGGCAGTATCAGTCCCGTATTTCCGGCCCCTTGATGGATCGGATTGACATCCATGTGGAGGTGCCGTCCATGCATTATCAGGAAATTGCGGGAACACACAACGGCGAGGATTCAAAAACGGTCCGGGAACGGATCAGGAGCGCCCGCACACGTCAGCAGGAGCGCTTTGCCGGTCAGACCAACCTGCTGAACGCCCGGATGTCCGACCGGCAGCTTAAAACTCATTGCCTGCTGGATGAAGCTTCCCGCCAACTCATCGAGATGGCCGTAGATAAACTGGGCCTGAGTGTCCGCGCCTACACGAGGATCCTGAAGGTGGCCAGGACCATCGCCGACCTGGAGAATGCGGACAATATCAGTGCGCCCCATGTGGCGGAGGCCATTCAATACAGAAGTCTTGATAGAAGGATGATTTAGTGCTAATAAATTGCATCGGCCATTGGTCGTATGTGGGGTCGTAAGCGACCAAAGGCTGTCAAACTTTCGTTTTAAAGGGGGAATAGCCATGGAAATTAAAATTATCACGACGGCGCCGGATAAAAGAAAACCCAAACCGGCTGATGAGACAAAGCTGGGGTTTGGGAAAATTTTTACGGATCACTTCTTCACCATGCCTTATAGCGGCGGCGCCTGGCATGATCCCGT
>CAYNVA010000145.1:0-5053 GCA_964400575.1 uncultured Thermodesulfobacteriota bacterium
ACGCGCTGTTTGAAAACACCGCTGCAGTGGCCTCGGGTGTCGAGTCGGGCCTGGAGGCCATGAGGCGCAAGGGCAAGGGACCTTCGCAGGACGTGACGGTTGTTGCCATGGGCGGCGACGGCTCAACGTTTGACATCGGCCTGCAGTCGCTTTCAGGCGCCCTTGAGCGTGGGCATAATTTCATCTATGTCTGCTTTGACAACGAAGGCTATATGAACACGGGCATTCAGCGCTCTTCTGCCACGCCCTTCGGCGCATCGACTACAACATCGCCGGTCGGCAAAAACAGCATCGGCCAGACCACGCAGAAAAAGGATATGCCCCTCATAGCCCTTGCCCATCATATACCCTATATTGCCACCTGTACGCCTGCCCATCCGACGGACCTTGCCAAGAAGATCAAAAAGGCAAAGGAGATCAAGGGCCCGGCATATATTCATGTGTTCAGCCCCTGCCCCACAGGCTGGGGAACGGACTCTGATGTGGCCATCGAGTTGTGCCGGCTCGCGGTTGATACGGGCGTTTTTCCGCTGGGCGAGTGTGTGCATGGCACCTACGCGCTCACCAAGCATGTCAAGGAGCTCAAGCCTATTCGCGATTATATGAAGCTGCAGCGCCGGTTCCGCCATCTTTCCGATGATGTGATCGATCAGATTCAGGCGCAGGTGCGTGAGCATTATGAAATTGTCAAGTCCAAGTGCGGTTTGGCAAGCAATTGAGGTTTTAGTTTTTTGTGGAAAGCAGCACAAGCCTCCTTTTCTACAGGGGGCTTTCTGCTTTATTTTGACAGCTTCTTGAGAAGGCCCTGTTTTTTTTGCGGGGTGTATTGTAAGGCCTGCAATCAGTGCAGGTATGCGCTTTTTCACATGCGCTGGAGCAATTATGAACGATGACAATCTGAGAAAAGGGCCATGGCAGGGGCAGCAGCCGCCCGATATCGCAGAGTTTTTAAAAAAGCTCCGCGAAGGGCTGCCGGGGGCCGGTATTATCGGCGGACTCATCCTGGCCGCTTTCATCGCCCTGACCTGCTGCTACAGCATTCAGGCAGGCGAGGTGGGCATTGTGCAGCGTTTCGGCAAATACGTGCGCACAGCAACGCCGGGCCTCAACTTCAAAATGCCTGCGGGCATTGAAAGCGTCAAGCGCGTGCCCGACCAGTATATCGCCACGGAAGAATTCGGCATGCGCACCATAGCTGCAGGCGTGCGAACCCAGTACGCGCCGGAGAAGCAGTTCATAGACGAGGCGCTCATGCTCACTGGCGACCTTAACTGCGCCCTGGTGCCCTGGATCGTGCAGTATCGCATCAGCGACCCCTACAAGTATGTTTTTAAGGTGCGCAATCGGCAGCTCATGCTGCGTGATTTTTCCGAGGCTGTTATGCGGCAGATAGTGGGTGACCGCAGCATCAACGAGGTGATCACCGAGCGGCTCGAAATAGCAACCGAGGCAAAGCGCCAGCTGCAGAAATCCCTTGATAATGCCGACACG
Organism: uncultured Thermodesulfobacteriota bacterium; assembly: GCA_964400575.1. GTDB lineage: Bacteria > Desulfobacterota > WTBG01 > CAIYCZ01 > CAIRTM01 > CAIWCT01. The sequence goes on from CAYNVA010000145.1 coordinate 1,492, forward strand.
GGCATTCAGGTGGTGAACCTGGAGCTGAAAAACACAACCGTGCCCGAGCCGGTGCAGCCATCGTTTAACGAGGTCAACCAGTCAGTGCAGGAAAAGGAGAAAATGATCTACCAGGCCCGCGAGGCCTACAATAAGATCATCCCCGAGTCAAGCGGCGAGGCTGAGCGCGCCATCAAGGATGCCGAGGGCTATGCCCTTGAGCGCATCAACCGTGCCACCGGCGATGCCAACAGATTTTCCTTTCTGCTCAATGAGTATATAAAGGCAAAAGACGTGACGCGCCGCAGGCTGTATCTTGAGGCCATGGGCCAGGTGCTGCCCAGGCTCGGGAGCAAATATATCATCGATCCCGAGCAGAAAAGCCTTCTGCCGTTTTTGAATCTGAACGAAAAAGCCGGGGAGAAGAAGCCATGATGAAGCGTTATGCAGGAATTATCGCAGCACTGGTGCTTGGCTTTTTAATCTTTGGGCAGCCTTTCTACACGGTTGACGAGACCGAGCAGGTCATTATCACGCAATTCGGCAAGCCCGTAGGTGATGCGGTGACCGATGCGGGGCTGCACTTCAAAGTACCCTTTATTCAAACAGTCAACAGCTTCCCCAAGAACCTGCTTGAATGGGACAGCGATCCTGGCCAGATTCCCACGCAGGATAAGACTTTCATATGGGTTTCTGCATTTGCCCGGTGGCGCATAAAAGACCCGCTGGCTTTCTACAAGGCCGTAAACAATGAACGGGCGGCGCAGAAAAAGCTTGACGACATTCTTGACTCGGCGACATACAATTTCGTGACTTCGCATCATTTGATCGAGATCGTCCGGAGTTCAAACCGGCTGATGAAGGCTGAAAATATCGTTACCGTCGGCCTGCCCGACAAGGCCGCCGACCAGCTGCAGATAAAGGTTGGCCGTGAGGAAATGGCGCGTCTCATACTTGAGCAGGCATCCCCGAAGCTCGTGCAGTTTGGCATCGAGCTTGTGGACTTTCGCATCAAGCGCATCAACTATGTTGAGGAAGTGCTCAGGAAAGTCTATGAGCGCATGATAGCAGAGCGCAATCAGATATCGGAGAAGTTCCGCTCAGAGGGCAAGGGTGAGAGCAAGAAGATACAGGGCGATCAGGAGAAGGAGCTGCGCCGCATTCAGTCCGAGGCGTACCGCAAAGTTGAAGAGATCAAGGGTAAGGCCGACGGCGAGGCCACGCGCATCTGCGCCGAGGCCTTCGGCCGCGACCCCGAGTTTTATTCCTTTGTCATGACTCTGGATATTTATAAAAATGCGCTCAACGCTGATACAAATGCGATACTGAGCACGAACAGCGACTTTTTTAAATACTTTAAAGAATATAAACCGTCAAATTAAGGAGGAACACAGCATGGCACATAAAAAAGCGGGCGGCAGTTCACGCAATGGACGCGACAGCGCGGGCCAGCGGCTGGGCGTCAAGCGCTACGGCGGCCAGGTCGTCAAGGCAGGCAATATTCTCATCCGCCAGATCGGCACCACAGTGCATCCGGGCAAGAATGTGGGCATGGGCAGAGATTATACCCTGTTTGCCCTGATCGACGGCGTGGTGGAGTTTCAGCGCTGCAGCAAAGACCGCAAGAAAATAAACATCGTTCCTGTTCCTGTTTCAGCTCCCGCAACCCCTGCATAAGTGAAGGCAGAGGCGTGTCGGCGGACGCGATCAGAAAAGACATTGTCGGCAAGGTCCGGCGGGTTGTGGTGAAGCTTGGCAGCTACGTGCTCACCACGGCATCCTGGAGCCTTGACCGCAAGGTTTTCACCGATGTTACCGACTCGATAGCGGCATTGCGTGCCACGGGGATCGAGTTTGTGGTCGTGTCTTCAGGGGCCATTGTCTCGGGTATGGGAAAGCTTGGGTTGAAGGAGCGGCCGCGCCAGCTTCCGCAGGAGCAGGCCGCAGCGGCCGTGGGGCAGATAAGCCTCATGGCCTACTGGGAGAAGATGCTGTCGCGCCACGGCCTGCACGCGGCCCAGATTCTGCTCACTCACGGCGATGTGCGCGACCGCAAGCGCTTTCTGAACGCGCGGCATACACTGGCAAGCGTGCTTGAATTCGGCGCCGTGCCGATCATCAATGAAAACGATACGGTCACGGTCGACGAGATCAAGTTCGGCGACAATGACTACCTTTCCTCACTTGTCACCAACCTGGTGCAGGCCGATCTCCTGATCATACTGACTGATATCGACGGCGTGTACGATAAAGACCCGCGCGCACATTCTAATGCGAAGCTCCTGCCGCTCATAAAGACTGTTGATGAAAGCATCGAGGAACTCGTGTTCGGCTCAAAGAGCAAGATATCCCGCGGCGGCATGGCCACCAAAATCAAGGCCGCGAAGACTGCGGCCCTTTTTGGTGTTCCCACCATCATAGCAAACGGCAAACGTTCAGGTACCCTGCAGGACATATTCGCCGGCCGCCGGGTGGGCACACTCATACTTCCGGAACAGAACAAAATCACCAGCCGCAAGCACTGGATAGCCTTTACCCTGAAAACTCATGGCGTCATTTGTGTTGATGACGGCGCGAAAACAGCCATGATGGACAAGGGCAGAAGCCTGCTGCCATCGGGCATCCTGAGCGTCAAAGGCGATTTCGGCCCGGATGAAGCGGTGAGCTGCTGCGACAGGGATGGCGTTGAGTTCGCCCGCGGCCTTGTCAAATACGGCTCCGGTGATATTGATAAAATCAAGGGCCTCAAGACCGATCAGATCGAGGAAGTGCTGGGGCATTTTGCAGAGCCGGAAGTGATACATCGGGATGATATGGTTTTATTAACATAATTGAGGAATTGAGGAATTACAAAAAACGTTTTATTAGTTCGATTGGTTTAATTGGTTGGATTGGTTTGGTTCATAATTCCTGAATTCATCCATGAAATAATTATTTTTTGGAAATGAACACTATGGATATCGCACAACAGATTACCGAGCTTGCTGTGATGGCGCGGGAGGCATCCCGGGCCATGGCAAAGGTCGACTCCGAGCGCAAGAATCGCGTGCTGCAGGCCATGGCGCGATTGCTTCGGGAGCGCAAATCTCATCTGCAGGCGGAAAACGCAAAAGATCTTGCGACTGCGCAGGAGCAGGGCCTGTCGGCAGCATTTATCGACCGCCTCACCTTAAGCGACAAGGTTATCGAGAGCATGGCAGCAGGGCTTGAAGATGTAGCGCGGCTGCCTGATCCCGTAGGGGAGGTCACGCGCATGTGGAAGCGCCCCAACGGCCTGCAGGTCGGTAAGATGCGCATACCGCTGGGGGTCATCGGCATGATCTATGAGTCGCGGCCCAATGTCACCATCGATGCCGGGAGCCTGTGCTTGAAATCCGGCAATGCCGTGCTGCTGCGCGGGGGCAAAGAGGCGATCAATTCAAACCTCGCCCTTGCCGCAGTTATGCAGCAGGCTCTTGAAACTGAAAACATACCGGCAGCCGCCGTGCAGGTCATTCCCATGACCGACCGCACGGCTGTCCTGGAGATGCTCAAGCTCAAAGATTATATCGATGTCATCATTCCACGGGGCGGAGAGTCGCTC
>CAYNVA010000146.1:0-2048 GCA_964400575.1 uncultured Thermodesulfobacteriota bacterium
GTTGCCCTTGAACAATGTGTAGTCTTCTGCGAACTTCGATTTGAACTGGCTCTGACCGATATTATGGATACAGCGCGTAAATGTTTCCCCCAGCACTGCCATACCGCCGAACTCAGTGCCCAGGTGCGTGTGGTAATCGACACCGTAAAACAGATCAGAAATACATTCCCCCTGGGTAACAACACCGAACATGCCGCTCATTGTGAGTCTCCTTTAATTTTTAGAATTCAGAAGCCAGAAGTAGGGGCGCGGTGCCCGCGCCCAAAAAAGTCGAAAGCCAAAGCCATATGTCATTTAGGCTATCAGATTTTTAATTCCGCAATCAGAAATCTGCAATCAGTATTCGCATTAATTCCAAAATCCCCAATCCAAAATCCGCATTCTAAAATCCAAAATTAGACAATTTCCGCATGATACTGCTGCAGGGATTTCACTTCACCATAGCCTTTGCGGAAAGCCGCAATGCCTTTGGCAGCGGCAATAGCGGCTGCCGTTGTGGTCATATACGGTATTTTGTGTTTTATGGCTGCTTTTCGTATATAGGAATCATCCTGCTTGCTCAGGCGTCCTGTGGGCGTATTGATGACCAGCTGAATCTCGCCATTGGCAATGCTGTCTGCAATATTGGGGCGGCCCTCATGAATCTTGAGAATTTTTTCTGTTTGTATCCCGCAGTTTGCAAGGAAAGCATTGGTGCCGCCGGTAGTCTTGATGGTAAAGCCAAGCTCGGCAAATTCGCGGGCCACTTCCACCGCATCTTCCTTGTCATGGTCGGCAACAGTTATCAGCACGGTGCCCTTTGCAGGCAGGGTCTGCTGGGCAGCTTCCTGCGCCTTATAAAAAGCCAGGCCATAGGAATCAGCCATGCCGAGGACCTCTCCGGTTGAGCGCATTTCGGGCCCGAGCACAGGGTCGACCTCGGGAAACATATTAAACGGAAACACCGCTTCCTTGACGCCGAAATGCGAAAAAGTGCCATGCTTGAGGTTAAGGGATGAAAGCTTTTTGCCGAGCATGAGCTGCATGGCAATGCGCGCCATGGAAATATTGCAGATTTTTGAAACAAGCGGGACAGTTCGTGAAGCCCGGGGATTTGCTTCAAGAATATAGACCGTATCCTCTGCTATGGCATATTGAATATTTATGAGCCCCACCACGCCCATCTCGACGGCAATTTTACGGGTATACTCGGTAATGGTCTTAATATGGCGGCCGGCAATACTCACCGGCGGAATGACACAGGCCGAGTCGCCGGAATGAATACCCGCAAGCTCGATATGCTCCATCACGGCCGGCACAAAGGCATCGGTTCCGTCTGAAAGCGCATCGGCTTCGCATTCGATGGCATTCTGCAGGAACCGGTCTATGAGTATAGGCCGCTCTGGCGCTACATCGACCGCCGCAGCCACATAGCGCCGCAGCATCTCTTCATCATACACCACCTCCATTGCCCGGCCGCCAAGCACATAGGATGGCCGCACCATGAGCGGATAGCCGATTTTTCCTGCAACCTTCAGTGCCTCGTCAAGATTGCTTGCCATGCCAGACTCCGGCTGGGGAATGCCCAGCTTCTGCATTATCTTTCTGAACCGGTCGCGGTCCTCGGCAAGATCAATCACCTCGGGCGACGTGCCCAGTATCTTTACCCCGCACTTTTCAAGTTCAGCGGCGATATTGAGCGGCGTCTGGCCGCCAAACTGCACCACAATGCCTTCGGGCTTTTCCCTCTCATAGATACTGAAAACATCCTCAACCGTCAGCGGCTCGAAATACAGCTAGTTTGAGGTGTCATAGTCGGTTGATACGGTTTCCGGGTTGCAGTTGACCATGATCGACTCGAACCCCTCGTCGCGCAGGGCAAATGCAGCATGCACGGCGCAGTAGTCGAACTCGATGCCCTGGCCGATGCGGTTGGGCCCGCCACCGAGAACCATGATTTTGCGGTTCTGGCTGATCGGGTTATTGTCCGACTTGTGATAATTTGAAAAATAATAGGCTGCATTCTCAACGCCGCTTACGCGCACGGCTTCCCATGATTCTGCCATACC